>NZ_JAMYUP010000007.1:0-199887 GCF_040323155.1 Mesorhizobium sp. M0060 | reverse complement strand
CGCCATCCGCTCGTACTTCATGCCCAAGCGGGTCAAAGCGGCCCGCATCTGAATCCTGCCTCTGTCAAGCAAGGACAGTCGTGCGGTGCTCGTGACGCTTACGCTTGTTCTTCCAGCGCCAGGAAGCGCTCGGCCAACGCGTCGAGCTTGCGCTGCATGCGCTCGATCACCTTCCACTGTTCGGCGATCTGGCCGGACAGTTCCTCGATGGTCTTCTCCTGCTCGGCGGCGCGGATTTCCAGCGTCGTCAGCCGGTCGGTGGGCATGGTCATTTGAAATCCTCGATCAGGCGATTGTGCAGGCTGCGGCCACGTTGGAAATTGACAAGCATGGCGGGATTTGTCGAGAGTGAACCCTGCTCCGGCCAATTGGCACAGACGGGGCGTCATGCTAGGCGTTTGACCAAGCGGTAAAAAAATAACAGTGGGAACAGGCTGCATGGCGCAAGCCGCAATCGAGCTGATCGGCATCGACAAGAGCTTTGGCGCCGTGCGCGCCAACCGCGACATCAATCTGGAAATTGTGCGCGGCACCATCCACGGCATCGTCGGCGAAAACGGCGCCGGCAAGTCGACGCTGATGTCGATCCTCTATGGTTTCTACCAGGCCGACGCCGGCGAAATCCGTGTCGGCGGCCAGCCGGCGTCGATCAAGACGCCCAATGATGCGATCGCGCTCGGTATCGGCATGGTGCATCAGCACTTTATGCTGGTCGATAATTTCTCGGTGCTGGAAAACGTCATTCTCGGCGCCGAAAGCGATGCGCTGCTGAAGAAGAGCATCGCCAAGGCGCGTTCCGAGCTGGAGCGGCTCGAGCGCGAATACGGGCTCGAGGTCGATCCGGACGCGATCATCGAGGAACTGCCGGTCGGCCTGCAGCAGCGCGTCGAAATCCTCAAGGCGCTCTATCGCGGCGCCGAGATCCTGATCCTCGACGAGCCGACGGGCGTGCTCACGCCGGCCGAGGCCGACCATCTGTTCCGCATCCTCAGGCAGCTGAAGGAGCAGGGCAAGACGATAGTGCTGATCACCCATAAGCTGCGCGAGATCATGGCGATCACCGACACGGTCTCGGTGATGCGCCAGGGCACCATGGTTGCGACGCGCGAAACCAGGAGGACCACGGTCGAGGAGCTGGCCGAGCTGATGGTCGGGCGGCGCGTGCTGCTGCGCGTCGAAAAGGGTGAGGCGAAGGCCGGCGGCGTCAAGCTCGCGGTCAAGAACCTGACGGTCAAGGATTCCCGCGGCGTCACCATGGTCGACGACGTCTCCTTCGACGTCCATGCCGGCGAGATCGTCGGCATTGCCGGCGTCGCCGGCAACGGGCAATCCGAACTGCTCGAAGCGATTTCCGGCATCAGGCGCGCCGTGTCGGGCTCGGTCACGTTGGACGGCAAGCCGATCGACCTTACCGGGGCCGCCGATCCCGGCGAGCTGCGCGAGCGCGGCCTTGCCCATGTGCCGGAGGACCGCCATCATGTTGGGCTGGTGCTGGCCTTCGAGGAGAACGAGAATTCAATCCTCGGCTACCAGGACGACGAGCGCTATCTGAAGGGGCCATTCCTCAACATCGACGCGATCCGTAACGATGCCAGGGACAAGATCGTCAAGTACGACATCCGCCCGGCCGACTGCCGTCTCAAGACCGCCAATTTCTCCGGCGGCAATCAGCAGAAGATCGTGCTCGCGCGCGAAATGGAACAAGATCCGGGCGTGCTGATCGTCGGTCAGCCGACGCGCGGCGTCGATGTCGGCGCAATCGAATTCATCCATAAGCGCCTCATCGCCATGCGCGACCAGGGCAAGGCGGTGCTGGTGGTTTCGGTCGAGCTCGATGAGATCCGCTCGCTTTCCGACCGCATCCTGGTGATGTTCGCCGGCCGCATCGTCGGCGAGCGCGGCCCCGAGGCGACCGAGGGCGAGCTTGGCCTGCTGATGGCCGGCGTCGAGCACCGGGAGGCCGCCGAGTGAGCACTCCCTACGCCAAGCTGCCGGCCTGGGCCGACTATGTGCTGATCCCGCTGATCAATCTGTTCGTCGCCTTCGTCGTCGCCGGCTTCGTCGTCATATTGGTCGGCGAGAACCCGCTGCGTGCAGCCGTCATCCTGGTCGAGGGTGCCTTCGGCCGTGGCCAAGGCATCGCGTTCACGCTTTTCTATGCCACCACCTTCATCTTCAGCGGGCTTTCGGTGGCGGTTGCGGCGCATTGCGGCCTGTTCAACATCGGTGGCGAGGGCCAGGGCTATATCGCCGGTCTCGGCATCGGCATCGTTTGCCTGGCCTTCGACAGCGTGCTGCCGTGGTGGCTGACCTTCCCGATTGCCATTGTCGCGGCCGCGACGATGGGCGCGCTGTGGGCGCTGATCCCGGCCTATCTGCAGGCCAAGCGCGGCTCGCACATCGTCATCACCACCATCATGTTCAATTTCATCGCCGCCAGCGTGATGGTCTATGCGCTGGTGGGCATGCTGAAGCCGCCCGGCTCGATGGCGCCGCAGACGCGCACCTTCCTCGAAGGCGCACAATTGCCGAAGCTCAACTGGATCATCGAATTGTTCGGCGCGAAAATTCGTTCGGCGCCGTTCAACGTCAGCTCCCTGCTGGCGCTGGCCATGGCCTTTCTGGTGTGGGTGCTGATCTGGCGCACGAAGCTAGGCTACGAGATGCGCACCTATGGCCACAGCCCAAAAGCGGCGCGCTATGCCGGCATTTCGGAGATACGCATCATCATCATTGCGATGATGATCTCGGGCGCACTGGCCGGCATGATGGCGCTCAACCCGACAATGGGCGACCAGCACAACGTCGCGCTGGAATTCGTTTCGGGCGCCGGTTTCGTCGGCATCGCGGTGGCCCTGATGGGACGCCTGCACCCGGTCGGCATCGTGCTCGCGGCAATTCTGTTCGGCATGCTCTATCAGGGCGGCGCCGAGCTCGCCTTCGAGATGCCGGCGATCAGCCGCGACATGATCGTCATCATCCAGGGCCTAGTCATCCTGTTCGCCGGTGCGCTCGAGCATATGTTCCGGCCCTATGTCCAGGCGCTGTTCGCCTCGCTCAGCCCGAGATCGGTCGGCATGGAAGCGGTCAAGGGGAAGGGTGCCTGAGATGGATTTCTTCAACGCCATCGTACAGGTCCTGGACTCGACCATCCGCCTGTCGGTTCCCTTGCTGCTCGCCTGCCTCGCCGGCCTCTATTCGGAGCGGGCCGGCGTCTTCGACATCGGGCTCGAGGGCAAGATGCTTGTCGGCGCCTTTGCCGGCGCCGCCGCCGCCTCGGTCTTCCACTCCGCTTATCTCGGCCTCGGCATGGCCATCCTCATCTCGGTCGCTTTCGCGCTGATCCATGGCTTTGCCTCGATCACCCATCGCGGCAACCAGATCGTCTCCGGCGTGGCGATCAATTTCATTGCCGCCGGGTCGACGATCATGCTCGGCCAGGCCTGGTTCCAGCAAGGCGGGCGCACGCCGGCGCTGGCCGCCGGCGAACGCTTCGAAGCGATCATCTGGCCGGGCGCGGATGCGCTCAGGGGCGTGCCGATCCTCGGGCCGATCTATTCGGAGCTCATCTCCGGCCATTCCGTGCTGGTCTATCTCGCCTTCCTCGCCGTGCCGTTCACCTGGTGGGTGCTGTTCCGCACCCGCTTCGGGCTCCGCCTGCGCGCCGTCGGCGAGAACCCGGCCGCGGTCGATACCGCCGGCATCTCGGTCGCGTGGCTGCGCTACCGGGCACTGATCTGCACCGGCGTGCTCACCGGCATTGCCGGTGCCTATCTGTCGATGGTGCAGAATGGCGGCTTCGTGAAGGATATGACCGCCGGCAAGGGCTACATCGCGCTGGCCGCGCTGATCTTCGCCAAATGGAAGCCGGTCAACGCTATGTTCGCCTGCCTGCTGTTCGGCTTCCTCGACGCGGCGTCGATCCGCCTGCAAGGCACGCCGCTGCCGCTGATCGGCAAGGTGCCGGTGCAGTTCATGCAGGCGCTGCCCTATGTGCTGACCGTCATCCTGCTTGCCGGCTTCATCGGCAAGGCAATCCCGCCGCGCGCCGGCGGCGTGCCGTATGTCAAGGAACGCTGATCTATCATGGCTCATGATCTGTTCGAAGCGGCGAAAGCCGCCATGGCCAAGGCCTATGCGCCCTATTCGAAATTTCCGGTCGGGGCGGCGCTGCGCACCGAGGACGGCCGTGTCTTTGCCGGCGCCAATGTCGAGATCGCGTCTTACCCGGAGGGCTGGTGCGCCGAAACCACCGCGCTCGGCCATTTCATCATGGGCGGCGGCGGCAAGATCACGGAAGTCGCCGTGATCGCCGAACGCGTGGCAAAATGCTCGCCCTGCGGCGGCTGCCGGCAGCGGCTGGCCGAGTTCTGCCGGCCGGAAACGAAGTTCTATCTCTGCGACGATGGCGGCGTGGTCGAGACCGTGACCATGGGCGAGTTGCTGCCATACGGATTCAAAGGCGATGTGCTGAAATGAAGGAAGCGCTCGATCATCTCGTCGAGAAGCTGGATGGGCTGGCGCCGACCACCGCTTTGGTGCTGGGATCGGGGCTTGGCGGGCTTGTCGACAAAGTCGAGGATGCGGTGCGCATCTCCTACGCCGACTTGCCGGGCTTCCCCAGAAGCGGCGTCAGCGGCCACGCCGGCGAGGCGGTGGCGGGGCTCTTTGCCGGCGCCCCGGTGCTGATGCTGTCCGGCCGCGCGCATTATTACGAGCACGGCAACGCAGCGGCGATGCGGCCGGCACTTGAGGTGCTCGCCGGTCTCGGCATCTCCAAGCTGATCCTCACCAACGCCGCCGGCTCGGTCGATCCCGGGATGGGGCCAGGCTCGGTGATGCTGATCACCGACCACATCAATTTCTCGGGCTCCAACCCGCTGATCGGCGAACCGAGCGACCGCCGTTTCGTCGGCCTGACCGAAGCCTACGACGCCGGCCTACGCGCGGCGATCGAGCAGGCGGCGAAGGCCACCGGTACCGCGCTGCACAAAGGCGTCTACATGTGGTTCTCCGGCCCATGCTTCGAGACGCCCGCCGAGATCCGCATGGCGCGTGTCATGGGTGCCAACGCGGTCGGCATGTCGACGGTGCCGGAGGTCATTCTCGCCCGCTTCCTCGGCCTGCGCGTCGCCGCCTGTTCGGTCGTCACCAACCTTGCCGCCGGCATGACCGGAGCCGAGCTGTCGCACCAGGAGACCAAGGACATGGCGCCAGTCGGCGGCGCGCGGCTGGCGACCATTCTGCAGCGTGTTTTTCAGGACGGGTTTCCGGAGCACAAGGTCGACGCCTGATGCTTCCCCAGGAAATCATCCGCCGCAAGCGCGACGGTCAAAAACTGTCGGCTGAGGAGATGGCGGTCTTCATCGAGGGCCTGACCGCCGGCACCGTCACCGACGCGCAGGTCGGCGCCTTCGCCATGGCGGTGTTCTTCAACGGCATGAGCCGCGACGAGGCGGTGGCCTTGACAATGGCGATGCGCGATTCCGGCGATGTGCTCGACTGGTCGGATCTGCCCGGCCCGGTCACCGACAAGCATTCGACGGGCGGGGTCGGCGACAATGTCTCCTTGATGCTGGCGCCGATCGTCGCTGCCTGCGGCGCCTATGTGCCGATGATTTCCGGCAGGGGCCTTGGCCACACCGGCGGCACGCTCGACAAGATGGATGCCATCCCCGGCTACATCAGCCAGCCGGATGTTGCGCGCTTCCGCAAGACGGTGCTCGAAACCGGCTGCGCCATCATCGGCCAGACCGCCGATCTCGCACCCGCCGATGCCAGGCTCTACGCCATCCGCGATGTGACGGGAACGGTGGAATCGGTACCGCTGATCACCGCCTCGATCCTGTCGAAGAAGCTGGCGGCCGGCCTCAATTCGCTGGTGCTCGACGTCAAGGTCGGCAACGGCGCCTTCATGGAGAAATCGCGCGACGCAACCGCGCTGGCCAACAGCCTGGTCGACGTCGCCAACGGCGCCGGCCTGAAGGCCTCGGCGCTGGTCACCGGCATGAACGAACCGCTGGCGTCCGCCGCCGGCAACGCGGTCGAGGTTCGCAATGCCGTCGACTTTCTCACCGGCCGCTTCCGCGACCGGCGGCTGGAGGACGTGACGCTGGCGCTGGCCGCCGAGATGCTGCAATCGGCAGGCTTGGTGTCGTCCAACCAGGACGGCCTGCGCCGCGCCGCCGAGACGCTGGCCGGCGGCCGCGCCGCTTCCATCTTCGCGCGCATGGTGGCGGCACTGGGTGGTCCCGTCGACTTTGTCGACAATCCGGAAAAATATTTGCCGAAAGCGGCAACGGAATTCGCGGTCAAGGCGAGCGCGAACGGCTTTGTCACCGGCATCGCGACCCGCGAGATCGGGCTTGCCGTGGTCGGGCTTGGCGGCGGGCGGACGCGGCCCGACGACAGGATCGATTACGCCGTCGGCATCACCAGGCTGTTGCCGGTCGGCGCTGAAGTGCGGGCCGGCGAAGCGCTGGCGCTGGTCCATGCCCGCAATACCGGGGATGCCGAAGCGGCCGCGGCCGCCGTGCTTTCGGCCTATACCATCGGGGCTTCCAAACCGGCCACGGAGAAAACCGTCATCCGGCGGATCCTGCCGCGCGGGTAGAGCCATTCCGATGGTATCGGATGGGCTCTATTTTTCTTTGGACCACGATCTTGTCCGAAAACCGGTCCCCACTTTTCGCTGACGCGGAGCTGCGGTTCGAGATCACCGTCTACTGAACCAGCAGAAGCGTGCCGTCTTCGACCTGGTATTTTTCGAGCCGCTGAAGAAAGCTCATGCCGATCAGATTGGTGTGCAGCGCCTTGTCGTCGAGCACGACGGCCTGGACGCCCTCGACGGTGATCTTGCCGATCTGCAGGCGGTCGATCGTCACCACGGCGGCCTTGATCGCGCCGTTGGCGGTGTTGACCTGATGGCTGAAGTCCGACGAATTCAGCGAAATGCCGATCCTGCGCGCGGTCGAGCTGTTCAAGGCGACGAGCGTCGCGCCGGTGTCGATCATGCCGTCGACCTGACGGCCGTTCAATTTGAAGGCCGACATGAAATGCCCGCGCGCGTCCGCGGTGACGACGACCTTGCGGCCGAGCGGCTGCGGCGTTGCCGGCCTGTCCGGAACGGCGGCAAGGTTCAGGTCGGTTTGTGTGTCCGCCGGCTTGGCCCCGATGGCGGATTTCAACAGGCGCTCGATCACCTGTGGATTCGACTGATAGACGATCGGAAGCGATGCCGACGTTCCGGCAAACACGCCAAGGATGAGAAGCTTGCGCAGCATGGACCGGCCTTTGTGATTGCCGATCCTTAGTCCGACATAGTGATTGCCGCTTTAACGAATGCGGAAACCAGCCGTTTGCGTAAACAATCGGTAAACGGCGCATGATCCTCTCCGGAACGCAGTCGGTTCTGGAAAGGATAAGGCGCAGATTAGAAGCGTTGGAGCGTCCTTTGCGCGTCCAATCGGACGCGGCGCTCTAAACTATTTGGTTCCGTACATGCGGTCGCCGGCATCGCCGAGGCCCGGCATGATATAGCCCTTCTCGTTGAGCTGGCGGTCGATGGAGGCGGTGAAGACGGGGACGTCCGGATGCGCCTGGATGAACCGCTCGAGGCCCTCTGGTGCCGCCAAAAGGCAAAGGAAGCGGATGTTGGTGGCGCCTCGGCCTTTCAGCTTGTCGATCGCCGCGATCGCCGAATTGGCGGTGGCCAGCATCGGATCGACGACGATCACCAGCCGGTCGGCGAGGTCGCCCGGCGCCTTGAAGAAATATTCGACCGCCTCCAGCGTCTCGTGGTCGCGGTAGAGCCCGATATGGGCGACACGCGCCGCCGGCACCAGATCGAGCAGCCCCTCGAGCAAGCCGTTGCCGGCGCGCAGCACCGAGGCGAAGACCAGCTTCTTGCCCTCCAGCGTCGGCGCCTCCATCGTCTCGATCGGCGTCTCGATCGTCGTTGTGGTCAGTTCGAGGTTGCGGGTGACCTCGTAGCCGAGCAGCAGCGAGATCTCGCGCAGCAGCCGCCGGAAGCCGGCCGTCGAGGTTTCCTTCTTGCGCATGATGGTCAGCTTGTGCTGGACAAGCGGATGGTCGACGACGGTGACGCCCTTCATGGTGCTCTCCAACTGCGCAGGTGAATAGTGAATAGTGAATAGTGAATAGGTTTGCGAGTCCTGGTTGAGCGGAAAACTCGCGGTTGACGGGCCGAAGCGCCGGGTGAACCATTCACCATTCACCTGCCCTTGACGTCGAGCCTGCCCAGCAGCGCCGCCCTCGTCTTCCTGTCGACGAAGGCTGCATCGATGGCCGTCCTGGTGACGGCGGTGAGCGCCTTGTCGTCCATCGCAAAATGCTCGGCGGCGATGTCGTATTCACGCTTCAGCGACGTCCAGAAATAGGGCGGGTCGTCGGAGTTGAGCGTTACTTTGCAGCTCGCCGCTTTCAGTGCGGGAAAGGGATGGTCGGCGAAACTGTCAAAGATTTTTAGGGCGATGTTGGAGCCGGGGCAGCATTCGAGCACGACGCCTTCGTCGGCGATGCGCCGGACGAGATCGGGGTTTTCGATGGCGCGCACGCCATGGCCGATGCGAGACGGGCGGATGTGGTCGAGTGCCGCCTCGACGCTCTCCCAGCCCATCAATTCGCCGGCATGGACAGTTATGCCGAGGCCGGCCTCGCGGGCGATTTCGAAGGCCCGGACATAGTCTTCCAGATCGCCTATCCGCTCGTCGCCGGCGACGCCGAAGCCGGTGACCAGCGGATGCCCGCTGCGGGCGGCGAAACGCGCCGCCCGCTCGATCGATTCGACACCGAAATTGCGCACGCCAGTGACGATCATGCGGCCTTCGATGCCGGTCTTCGCCTTCGCGCGGGCCATGCCTTCGCCGAGCGCGTCGGTATAGGCCTTCGGGGACAGCCCGGCCTTGCTGGCATGGTCGGGCGAGGTGAAAACCTCGGAATAGATGGCGCCGTCGCGGGCGAGGCTGGTCAGGTAGTGATCGGCCAGCCGCGCATAGTCTTCTTCGGTGCGGAACAGGTCGGAGGAGAAGTCGTAGGCCGCGAGGAACGAGGTGAAATCGTGCCAGACGAAGGAGCCGTTCTGGATGTAGGGCGAGGCATCCTTGCCGTATTTCTCAGCCTGGCGGAGGACGAGTTCAGGCGCCGCTGCCCCTTCGATGTGGCAGTGCAGTTCTGCTTTCAAAGGCATTCAATTATCCCGTCAGAAGCGCGGCCGAACACCGCGCCTTAAACAATAGCGCCCACACCATCGATCGGCTATGGTCCCGCCGATTTTATGGCGGATCAAAACGATGTCGGTTGAAAGAACCACGGCTGCGGGCGGCATGGAAACCTCCTATGGTTTCAGGCGGGTAGGGTCAGGCGACAAGCAGTCCCTGGTCAATGATGTTTTCCACAAGGTGGCGAACCGCTACGACCTGATGAACGACCTGATGTCGGCCGGGTTGCATCGGTTGTGGAAGGACGCCATGGTCGCCTGGCTCAATCCACCGAAGCGGCCGGGCTGGAGCGTTCTCGATGTTGCCGGCGGCACCGGCGACGTCGCCTTCCGCATCGTTGAGGCGAGCGGCAGGCACGCCCAGGCAACGGTTCTCGATATCAACGGCTCGATGCTCGCCGTCGGCCGCGACCGGGCCGAGAAAAAGGGCCTGTCGGCAAATACTGATTTCCTCGAAGCCAATGCCGAGGAACTGCCTTTTGCCGACGCTACTTTCGATGCCTACACCATTGCTTTCGGCATCCGCAACGTGCCGCGCATCGATGTGGCGCTTGCCGAAGCCTATCGCGTGCTGAAGCCCGGCGGACGCTTTCTCTGCCTTGAATTCTCCGAGGTCGACATGCCGCTGCTCGACAAGGTCTATGAGGCATGGTCGTTCAACGCGATCCCCAGGATCGGCAAGGCGGTGACCGGCGACGGCGAGCCCTATTCCTATCTCGTCGAATCGATCCGCAAATTTGCCAATCAGCAGAATTTCGCAGCGATGATTTCCCGCGCCGGCTTCGACCGCGCCTCGTTCCGCAACTACTCCGGCGGCATCGCCGCGCTCCATTCGGGCTGGAAGCTTTGAGGCAACGCCAGCCATGAGCAGCATCGGCGCTGGTTTAAGGCTCGTTCGGGCCGGCTGGGTGCTGGTCCGCGAGGGCGTCATCGCGGCGTTACCCGGCGACGAGCTCTCCGGTCTGCCGAGATTCGGCTGGCGGATGGCCCGGCTGTTCACCCGCCGCCGCGCGCTTGCCTATGAGCGCGGCGACCGGCTGGCCAAGGCGGTCGTGCGGCTCGGCCCATCCTACGTCAAGCTTGGCCAGTTCCTGGCGACGCGGCCGGACGTCGTCGGCAACGATATAGCGCTTGATCTCGCCATGCTGCAGGACAAGATGCAGACGTTTCCGAAGGCCGAGGCCGTTGCCGCGGTAGAAGCCTCGCTCGGACGCAAGGTCGGCGAGCTCTATGTCGGTTTCGGCGAGGCGGTCGCCGCCGCCTCGATCGCCCAGGTCCATACCGCCGAAACCCTGCAGGACGGCGTCGTTACCCGGGTGGCGGTGAAGGTCATCCGGCCGGGCGTGCGCCGCCGCTTCTTTCGCGATCTCGAGAGCTATTTCCTCGCCGCCCGGCTGCAGGAAAAATACATCCCGTCGTCGCGCCGGCTGCGGCCGGTCGAGGTGACCGAGACACTCGCCCAGACCACCAAGATCGAAATGGACCTGAGGCTGGAGGCGGCAGCTTTTTCGGAGCTCGGCGAAAACACCAAGGACGATCCCGGCTTTCGCGTGCCGTCGGTCGACTGGGAGCGCACCGGTCGCGACGTGCTGACCATGGAATGGGTCGACGGCATCAAGATGAACGATATTGCCGGCCTCGCTGCCGCCGGCCATGATCTGAAGGCGATCGCCGCCAATCTGGTCCAGTCGTTCCTGCGCCATACGCTGCGTGACGGGTTCTTCCATGCCGACATGCATCCGGGGAACCTGTTCGTCGAGGCCGACGGCACCATCGTTGCAGTCGATCTCGGCATTGCCGGCCGGCTCGGCAGGAAGGAGCGCCGGTTCCTCGCTGAAATCCTCTACGGCTTCATCACCCGCGACTATCTGCGCGTGGCCGAGGTGCATTTCGAGGCCGGCTACGTGCCGCGCCAGCACAATGTCGCGGCGTTCGCCCAGGCGATCCGGGCGATCGGCGAGCCGATCCACGGCCAGCCGGCCGAGACCATCTCGATGGCCAAGCTGTTGACGCTTCTGTTCGAGGTGACCGACCTGTTCGACATGGCGACGCGATCCGAGCTAGTGCTGCTGCAGAAAACCATGGTCGTTGTCGAGGGCGTCGCCCGCACGCTCGACCCGGCCTTCAACATGTGGAAGACGTCGGAACCGGTGGTCAGCGGCTGGATTGCCCGCAATCTCGGCCCGCGCGCCCTGCTGGCCGACGCGCGCGACGGCGCCAGCGCGCTGCTGGCGCTGGCCCGTCAGGCGCCGGACCTCGCAGCCCGTACCGAGCGGCTGTCGCGTGAGATCGACCTGATGGCCGAAAACGGCCTGCGCTTCGACGAGGGGACGGCGGACGCGATCGGCAAGGCCGAGGCGCGCCACACCCGCTCCGGCCGGTTGGCGCTGTGGGTGATCGCTCTGACGATGGTGTATATTGCCTGGCGTATATTCTAGCGCTTGTTCCAAAGTGATTGCATTGCTATCGTTGCTTTCACCGATTTCGGGCAAAGTGCAATCAGATGGCCAGCATCACGATCCGCAACCTTGATGACGAGGTCAAGGACCTGCTGCGCCGACTTGCGGCGGAGAATGGCCGGTCGATGGAAGACCAGGCGCGGGTGATGATCCGCGCAGCGGTCGAAGGTCAGCTCGGTCCGGTCGGCCGCATCGACCAGATCGAGAAAACACTGCGCGAGCTGACGAGTTCGCAAAGTCCGGCAACGCCGATGGTTGCCGTCTCCAGCGTGCGAGGCATCCTCTCCGGCAAGCGCATCCTGCTAATCATCGGCGGCGGCATCGCCGCCTACAAGGCGCTCGACCTGATCCGCCGGCTGCGCGAACGCGGCGCTGCGGTGCGCGTGGTGATGACCGCCGCGGCGCAGGAATTCGTCACCGCGCTGTCGGCCGGAGCACTGTCCGCCGACCATGTCTTCACCGGACTCTTCGACCGGCAGGACGAGCACGATATCGGCCACATCAGATTGTCGCGCGAGGCCGCTCTTGTGGTCGTGGCACCCGCCACCGCCGACCTGATGGCAAAGCTCGCCAATGGCCATGCCAACGACCTTGCCTCGACCGTCCTCATAGCCACCGACAAACCGGTGCTGATGGCGCCGGCGATGAACCCGAAAATGTGGTCGCATCCGGCGGTCCGCCGCAACCGTGCGACGCTGAGCAAGGACGGCGTCGGATTCGTCGGCCCGGCGAAGGGCGAGATGGCCGAAAGCAACGAAGCGGGCGAGGGCCGCATGGCCGAGCCGCTGGAGATCGTCGCCGCGATCGAGGCGCTGCTCGACAGCCGGCCAAAGCCGCTGGCGGGCAGGAAGATCATCGTCACCTCCGGGCCGACGCATGAACCGATCGATCCGGTCCGCTATATCGCCAATCGCTCGTCGGGCAAGCAGGGCCATGCGATCGCGGCGGCGCTGGCGAAGCTTGGCGCCGACGTTCGCCTCGTCTCCGGCCCGGTCGGCATTGCCGATCCGGCCGGCGTCGCTACGCTGCACGTCGAAACCGCCGTCGAGATGAAGGACGCGGTCGAGCAGTTGCTGCCGGCCGACGCGGCGGTGTTCGTCGCCGCTGTCGCCGACTGGCGCATTCAAAGTTCAGCCGGGGAAAAGATCAAGAAGGTGGCCGGCGAGGGGCCGCCGGCGCTGCAGATGCTGGAAAATCCTGATATCCTTGCCGGTGTCGGGCATCACAAAAAGCGGCCGATGCTGGTGGTCGGTTTCGCTGCGGAGACACAGGATCTGGTCAGGAATGCCGAGGCCAAGCTTGCGAGAAAGGGTGCCGATCTCATCGTCGCCAATGACGTCTCGCATGAACGCGGTTCCCCCGGCGTGATGGGTGGCGATCGCAACAAGGTGCGGATCGTTTCGAAATCCGGTGTCGAAGAATGGCCCGAGATGAGCAAGGACGAAGTAGCTGCGCGCCTTGCGGCATTGATCACCGAGCGGCTGAAGACGGTTGTGGTTTAGCGATCTCCCCCCTCGTGGGGAGATGCCAAGTGGTGGCAAAGAGGGCAGGCCAGAGGGGGGCGCTGTCCCGCCGACGTTTCGAAGGATCGTCTGCCGCCGCGCTCGAAACAAACAGGATCCCGGGAATCTGCGCGCTCGTATCGGGTAGCTTAAGTCCACGTTTGGCGATCCGTCGCGCCCCCCTCTGCCCTGCCGGGCATCTCCCCCACGAGGGGGGAGATCGGCAGCTTCGCCGCCCCGGAAATCCTGAGCGCGGCAAGGCACCCCAGGATGCCGAGCGGTATGAAGGCGAGGAAGAGCCAGGCGGCGACATTTGCCGCGGCCTCGCGGTTCAGGCCCTCGGAAAAGCCGCTGGCGTTGGCGACGATGCCGGTCAGCGCCGCACCCACGGCATAGCCGATGCGCTGCATGGTCGGCACGGCGGCCGAGGCGATCGTCTGCTCGCCCTCCCGCGCCGATGCCACGATGACGCGCGTGACGAACGGCCAGGCAATGCCGAAGCCGCCGCCTTGCAACAGGGCACAAAGCAGGATCAACGGGATCGAGCCAGCCGGAACCGTATAGGCGAAACCGGCGACGCCTGTGGCGATCATCAGCGCACCGCCGACGATGATCAGCCGCTCGCGTTCCGGCGGCGCATTGGCGACGAGGATCGACAGGATCGACCAGGCGATCGGTTCGGCGGCGATGATATAGCCGGTGGTCAGGATCGGAATGCCGTGCAGGCTGGTCAGGAGCAGCGGTCCGTAGACGGTAAAGGAGCAGGTCGCCACCGAGAACGCCGCGACCATGGTCATGCCCGCGCCGACCGGCGAGCGCCACGAGAACAGCCGCGACGGGAACAGGCGCGAGCGTGGCTTCAGCGCGTCGATATAGATGAACAGCATCAGGCCGATCAGGCCGAGGGTGAGCAGCAGCGACGAGCGCAGCAGGGCGATGTCGACGCCGGCGGTGGCAATCAGCACGACGCTGACGGCGAGGCAGCCAAGGGCCGCAAACGGGAAGGGCGGCGCCGAGCCGCTGGCCGCCTGTGGCCTTGTCGCCTCCGGCGTGTCGAGCACGATGAAGCTTGCCAGCGCCATGGCCGCGCCGCCGAGGGTGAAGACGCCGAAGGCCCAGCGCCAGGACGAGAATTCGGTCATGGCCGCGCCGAGCACCGGCCCGCTGAAGGCAGCGACGCCCCAGATCGCCGACATGACGCCGAAGAGCTGCGGCCAGATCGCGCGGGCAAACAGCCGCTCGACCGAGACGAAGGCCAGCGACACCAGTGCACCGCCGCCGAGCCCTTCGATCAGACGGCCGGCGAGGAACAGCGGCATCGAAGGCGCGGTGGCGCAGACCAGCGCACCGGCGGCATAGAGCAGGGCGGCGACCATCATGTTGGTGCGCAGCGCGACATAGCTCACCAGCCGTCCCGCCGCAGCACCGGCGACGATGGCGCCGAGCTCGTAGATTGCGAGCGACCAGCCGACCAACTGCACGCCGGCGAGTTCGCCGACCATGGCCGGCATGACCGTTGCCACCATCGTCTCGTTGGTGGCGTGCAGCAGGATGCCGAGGCTGATGAAGCAGAAGCGCGCCAGGTCGCCGCTCGCCCACAACGCGCGCCAGTCGACCTTGTTCGTGCCGGTCTTGGTCACCCCGTCCTCCCGAATTTCCCATAGCCCAAAATGTTGGAGCGTTCTTCGCGTCCAATGACGCGTGCCGCGGTATCGGGAGGGCTTGTAGAACCTCAACCGTAGTTGAGTTCAAGCGGTTTTTATTCGCCGTTGGTAGCGGATCCAAAAATCATGCGGGTGAGACGCAAGCAAAACTGGGCTGCTGCACTCCTCAGCCACCGTAACGGTATGGATCCTAGGGCGGAGCAGGAGCGGAGCGACGTCGCGGAGACCCTGGGATGCCGTGACTTCCTGAGCGCTGCAACTTTGAACATCAGGGCAGCACATCCTCTGCGGAGTGGGCTTGCCGGAATCCATGGGCTTTCGGCTTCGGCAGCTATTCGCAGGCCGCTTCACCTGAATATCAGCACACCTACGCTGCCCCCGCCGCGCGCGGAGCCACGCTATGCCGCCTATTTGAACGAGTGGATCAGGTCCAGCGAGGTGACGGCGACTGCCAGGTTGACGCCGGTCTGTGCCTGGACGCTGAGCGGCTGCAGCGAAAAGGCGCTGCCGAGGCCGCCGACCAGGAGATTGGCGCCGCCGCCGGTGACCACGCTGGCCTCGGCATTCACGCCATAGTAGGCGCCGGCAAGATCGCCTTCATCGTGGTTGCGGGTTGCCGCCAGAACCGCCCATACCAGCTGGCCTTGATGCGTCCGGCCGACATCGACGCCGAGCTTGGAAATCACCCCGGTATAGACTTCGGAAGGGCCGCCACGATGCGGACGAAAGACACAGGAAACACCCTTGTTGGAGGTGACCAGATAGGCCGTGCCGCCGTCGATGGTGCAGTCGAGCACGCCGAGCTGAAGCTTGCCGGGGCTGGCGGGAGCGGCAAGAACCGTCGTGGCGAGAGCGGCGGCACAGGCGAGTTGCTTGATCATGGGAAGGTCCTTTCGAAACTGCTTTGAACAACGGCTGAGCACGCCGAGCGTTCCGCCGAAACCTTGGCGCCAACAAGGCAAGGGTAAACGCAGGGTTGTCGAAGTGCGGAAACGGACGCCCGATAAACCGGCCCGGTCAGCCGGCGCTGGTGCGGGCCAGACCGTCCTTGGCCGGTTGGTAGGTCGGATTGAGGTGCACTGCCTCGCGGTAGGATTTCGAGGCCCTGACCTTGTCGCCGCGCCGCTCGTAGATCAGCGCCTGGTTGGACCAGGCCTCGGCGTTCTTGCCGTCGAGCTTGATCGCCATGTTGAAGTCGGCGAAGGCATTGTCCTCGTCGTTCATGGCAAGGTAGGAGAGGCCGCGTCCGTTGTAGGGCTCGGAGGCGTCCGGCGCCAACGAAATGGCTGTCGAGAAATCCTCGATGGCAAAGGCGTGCTGGCCCTGACTCTGATAGATCAGGCCGCGATTGTGATAGGCGCGCGCGTCGGTCGTGTCGAGCTGGATCGCCTTCTGGAAATCGTTGAACGCGTCCTGGACCCGGCCGGCCCTGCGGTAGAGATTGCCGCGGCCGATATAGGCGGCGTCATAGTTGGAATTGATCTGGATCGAGCGGTTGTAGTCGGCGAGCGCGCTCGCCTGGTCACCAAGGAAGCGCTGGATGAGCGCGCGGTTCGAATAGGCCTGGTAGAAATTCGGATTGAGCTGGATGGCGGTGTTGAAGTCCTTCAGCGCCGCCTGGTACTGGCCGCCGCGGCCATAGGCCGAACCGCGCACATTGTAGGCTTCCGGATCCTGGGGGTTGCGCTGGATCACCGCCGACAGCGAGGAGATGTTCTCGCTCGAGCCTTGCGCCTTGTCGATGTTGTTGAACTCGCCGGTAGGAACCGTCTGGCAGCCGGCAAGCGCCAACCCGGAAAGCAGGGCTGCCGTCAGGACGAAGCCGCGCCACGCGGTTCTGCGCTCTACGGTGATTGCGTCCATGTCTGCCCTGTCCTCACTGCGCCGTCAGGTCCGTTCCCCCTCCGAACCGGCATCTCTCCGCACCGGCCGTCTCGACCGGGTCGAACTCAAAACAAAAAGGTGGCGGCGATTCCGCATCGCGCCACCTTGGATATCCTTGGAAAAGGACGAAAAATTGGCGTCAGAACCGCGGCGGACGCGGAGCACCGGCAGCACCGGCTGCGACCGGACGCGGCGTCATCGGCAGCAGGCCTTCGCGCTGGGCGCGCTTGCGGGCCAGCTTGCGGGCGCGGCGCACGGCTTCCGCCTTCTCGCGGGCGCGCTTCTCGGAAGGCTTCTCGTAATGTCCGCGCATCTTCATTTCGCGGAAGATGCCTTCGCGCTGCATCTTTTTCTTGAGCGCGCGAAGCGCCTGATCAACATTGTTGTCGCGGACGAGTACCTGCACGGGCAATCCTGTCTTTCGGGTTTGAAATCAACAGGCAAGCGGCCATAGCCACAAGCCTCCGCGGCGCGTTACACCACGAATTGGGGCGGCTGATAGCAGAATCAGGGCGCTCTGTCCACAGCCGATTGAGAGGCGGTGCCGACCCTGAAACGAAAAACCCGCCTCGGCGGCGGGTCGTCGGTGTGAATCAGCGCTATACGCAAATTACTAGCATAGCTGCCGGCACAAAGCAAGAACAAAATTCGTCTTGGGTCAGATAGGCGCCGCTACGCCGTGGCCAGGTGCAGCTGCTCGAAACCCTCGAAGAACTCGCCGTAGTCGCAGGTTATTTCCTCGCCGGCGGCGATGTCGCGGATCGCGGTGGCTCCGCCATATTGTGAAAAATCGGTGTTCGGCTTGTCGGCATGGTTCATGAAGCGGCCATTGTCGACCTCATAGACTATGAAGCCCGGCCGGTCCGGACTGGGATAGGCATATCTATCGAGCAATTCCCTGAGATGCGGCGGCGCCGTCTCATATTTTTCCATCGGGATCAGCCGGTCGAGGTCCAGATCGAGCCGCCAGATCGGCGTCCCTTTCCGGACCGGCTCGGCGGCGAACACGCCGACGCCTTCGATTGCGCTCGCGGCGATATAAGTCCTGATCAGCAGCATGTTTCCAACCCGTCTTCGAGGAGAAGACGGAATCGTCAAATCGCCGGAAAAATCAAGAGCCGGTTCGCGACATTTCGGCCGGCGGGCATGCGTTGTGCCCGCCGAACCCTCACGTCCGGGTGATCGAGACGCCGCCGTCGGCAAACAGCGCCGTTCCGGTGGTAAAGCTCGACGCATCCGAAGCCAGATAGAGCGCGGACCGAGCGATCTCTTCGGGCTGCGCCATACGCTTCAGGGCATGAATGCCTTCGACGAAAGCCCTGGCCTCCGGCGTGGTCGTCGTCGCGCCCGGCGTGTCGGTGCCGCCGGGCAACAGCGCATTGACGCGCAGCCCTCGCGGTCCGAATTCAGCGGCCAGAACCTGCGTCAATCCAATGAGGCCGGCCTTGGCCGCGGCATAGGCCGCCATGCCCGGCATGCCGGCGGTTCGGCCGACGAAGCTGGAGGTGAAGATCAGTGAGCCGCCACCGCGCTCCAGCATCGCTGGAATCTGGTATTTGGCGCCGAGGAAGGCGCTAGTCAGGTTGGTGTCCATCGTCTCATGCCATGTCGTCGGCAACATGTCGGGAACCGGACCCATCAAACCCACGGCTCCGGCATTGTTGAAGGCGATATCGAGCCCACCGAACCTCTCCAGCGCCAGATCGACAAGTCCTTTCGAATAGGCCTCTTCGGTGACGTCGCCGGCAAGTGCTGCGGCCATCCCGCCGGCCCCGAGGATTTCATCAACGAGGATGTCGAGCTCCGCGTGGCGGCGGGCTGCGACGACGAGCTTGGCGCCTTGCTCGGCAAAGAGCTTTGCGGTGGCGCGGCCGATGCCGGAACTGGCGCCAGTGACGATGGCGATCTTGTTGGCAAGTGCGAGCATTTTTTGCATCCTTTTTTCGCGCCGGCTCTTGCCGGCAATCGGGATGCTTGGTCGCAAATCGGGGCGGTGCGAGCCACCCGATACCTGCGCTCCCTCGATGGTGCTTCTTGACGTCCGCTGGCCACCAGGCTACGGCTCGTCATCCAAAACTCGCGGGTGGACGCGCCACCCATTTGCAATGACCCCCCAAGACATGATGAGCAAGTTGCTGGAGCCCGGCTTCGAGGGCGACGGTGAGTTGACGTGGGCTCTTCGTTCGGAATTTGCCAAAGGCTTTCCGGTAGAAAATCTCCGACCGTTGCTGGTCTCCAGCAATGCCCGGACACAAGCTGCAGCGGTGTTCATAGCGGTCGAAATAGGTTCCAGGCTCCTGAGCTTCAGGCTGAACTGTGTTGTTGCAGAGATAGCCGAACTGCTCGACAGTAAAGAGTCGCGCACCCGGTTCGATGCCATCGAGGCGCTCGGGCGCTGCACCACGCCAGCCGATGGCGCCATTCTCGGTCGCGTGATGCTGCGGCTGGATGACGAACATGCCGGCGTTCGATGGAAGGTCGTTGAGTTCATCTGCATTGCGGAGCGCTGGCAGCTACGGCTCGCGGTGGAAAATGCCGCCGCGTTGCGTCCGGACTCGGCTTTTGGGGCGTTGGTCAACGCTTACGGCCAGCATTTCATGCCGAGCTCCAGGGACCTGCCGAGGTTGCTCAACCACCCGGATGCACTTTTACGGCGCTTTGCAGCCGCAGTGGCTATAAGGCCGCGCGATGTGATCGTCGAGCGCTTCGTGGCCATGGCGGAGCAGTCGGACGATGCGGAAGTTCGTAAAATCGCCGCCGATTGCCGTCAAGGTTATTTGCGGCCGACCTATGCAATCGGGCCGTCAATCTTGAAGCGTGCGTCGTCTGAAACGTCGAAAGGCGAAACTCAGAACAACGGCCGTTGAAGGCACGGCGCAAAACGGCAAGCGCCGTCGCAAACAGTGCAAGGCTGGCAGCGTCGTTTCGCTAGTGATACAGCTCGCGCGCCGGAGCTTGAGTGGGATGCCCGGCCGCCATTTGCGAGGCCTGCGACGTTGAAGAAATACTCGGTATTCGCCATCGCCCGCGAGGCCATGCGCGGCCATAAGGGTTGGGAGGAACAATGGTCCTCGCCGGAGCCGAAGAAGGAGTACGACGTCGTCATCGTCGGCGCCGGCGGCCACGGCCTAGCCACCGCCTATTATCTCGCCACCGTACACGGCATCACCAACGTAGCGGTATTGGAAAAAGGCTGGCTCGGCGGCGGCAATACCGGCCGCAACACAACCATCATCCGCTCAAACTATCTCTATGACGAGAGCGCCGGCATCTACGACCACGCGCTGAAGCTGTGGGACGGGCTCAGCCAGGAGCTCAACTACAACGTCATGTATTCGCCGCGCGGCGTCATGATGCTCGCCCACAACATCCACGACATCCAGGTCTTGAAACGCCACGTCCATGCCAACCGGTTGAACGGCATCGACAATGAATGGCTGACGCCGGAGCAGGCCAAGGAATTTTGCCCGCCGCTCAACATTTCGCCCGATGCGCGCTATCCGGTGATGGGCGCCTCCCTGCAACGCCGCGGCGGCACGGCGCGGCACGATGCGGTCGCCTGGGGCTATGCGCGCGGCGCCTCGGCGCGCGGCATCCACATCATCCAGAATTGCGAGGTCACCGGCGTCAAGCGCGCGCCGAACGGCGCGGTCAGCGGCGTCGAGACGACGCGCGGCTTCATCGGCGCCAAGAAGGTCGGCGTTGTGGCCGCCGGCCACTCTTCAGTGATCATGAACATGGCCGGCGTGCGCATGCCGCTGGAAAGCTATCCGCTGCAGGCGCTGGTGTCGGAGCCGGTCAAGCCGGTGGTGCCTTGTGTGGTCATGTCGAACACGGTGCATGCCTATATCTCGCAGTCCGACAAGGGCGAGCTGGTCATCGGCGCCGGCACCGACCAGTATGTCTCCTATTCGCAGACCGGCGGGCTGCACATTTTGCAGCATACGCTGGACGCCATCTGCGAGATGTTCCCGATCTTCACCCGCATGAAGATGCTGCGCTCCTGGGGCGGCATCGTCGACGTGACGCCCGACCGTTCGCCGATCCTGGCCAAGACGCCGGTGCCCGGCCTCTATGTCAATTGCGGCTGGGGTACCGGCGGCTTCAAGGCGACGCCGGGCTCGGGCCATGTCTTTGCCCACACCATCGCTAGGGACGATCCGCACCCGATCAACGCGCCCTTCACGATCGAGCGTTTCCGCACCGGCCGCCTCATCGACGAGGCGGCGGCGGCAGCGGTGGCGCACTGAAGGCCGCAATGACGCGCAAGACTCACACCATGCTTTTCGGATTGGCCCTCGTGGGCGTCACGGTGCTCTTCATGCTGTTGGTGGTCAGGGAGATTTTGGTTCGAATAGTCGGGTATGAGGCTAACGGGGTCGATCCCGTCATGTTGGCCATGTTTGTAGTTGTGGGCGTACCTACTTTTTTCTGCGTGTGGGCGTTTGCCATACCGAAAATACTCAAAAACGCGTTTCTGAATATCGGTTCCCCAAGAACCTTCTCTGGACCACGAACGCAAGCTGATGTCGATCGAGCCAAAGTGAATTTGCGCGCGGTAGGATTGCTCGTCGAAGACCGCCCTGCCGAAGAAAATGTTGTGACCAATCGTGGCAGACATGACGGCTCTGCACATGATGGGTCGACCAAATCCAAGAAAGTCGATTGATGCTTCTCATCCGCTGCCCCTATTGCGAGGAAGAGCGTCCGGAACTCGAATTCCGCAACGCCGGCGAGGCGCATATTGCGCGTTCCCCCAACATCGCCGGCGAGACTGACGACGACTTCGAAAAGTTCTTTTTCATCCGCTCAAACCCCAAGGGCATCATCTATGAGCGCTGGCGGCACATGCATGGCTGCGCGCGGTTCTTCAATGCCGTGCGCGACACCGTCAGCGACAGGTTCCTGATGACCTACAAGGCCGGCGAGCCGAAGCCCGCGAAGCTGCCGGGAGCCACCAAATGAGCGCCACGTTCCGCATTGCCGGCGCCGGGCGGCTCAAACAGGCAAAGATGGCTGGCTTCAGCTTCGACGGCCGTCCCTATACCGGCATCGAGGGCGACACGCTGGCCTCGGCACTGCTTGCCAATGGCGTCCATCTCGTCGGCCGCTCGTTCAAGTACCACCGGCCGCGCGGCTTCCTGTCGGCCGGCGCGGAAGAGCCGAATGCGCTGGTCGAAATCAAGCGCGATTCCGCCAGGAAGACACCAAATGTCCGCGCCACGGTGCAGGAGCTTTACGACGGGCTGACGGCACAGTCGCAGAACCGCTGGCCGTCGCTCGCTTTCGATATCGGTGCGGTCAGCAACATCGCCTCGCCGATGCTTTCGGCCGGCTTCTACTACAAGACCTTCATGTGGCCGAAGGCGGCGTGGAAAAACCTCTACGAGCCCAAGATCCGGGCCGCCGCCGGCCTTGGCGTCGCCCCCGACCAGCCGGACCCCGACCATTATTCGGCGCGCTTCGCCCATTGCGATGTGCTGGTGCTTGGCGGCGGTGCCGCGGGCATAGCCGCGGCATTGGCCGCGGCCGAGACCGGCGCGCGCGTCATCCTTGCCGACGAGCAGGCGGAATTCGGCGGCAGCCTGCGGTTCGAGAGCGGTGCCAGGATCGACGGCCAGGACGGTTTTGCCTGGGCGCAATCGGCAGTGGCCAAGCTCAAGGCCATGGACAATGTTCGCGTGCTGCCGCGCGCCACCGCTTTCGGCTATTACGCGCAGAATTTCGTCGGGCTGGTCGAGCGCGTCAGCGACCATCTGCAGAACCCCGGCCGCGACCTGCCGCGCGAGCGGCTGTGGCAGGTTCGCGCCAGGCGCGTCGTGCTGGCGACCGGCGCCATCGAGCGGCACATGGTGTTTGCCGACAACGACCGCCCTGGCATCATGCTGGCATCGGCGGCGCGCGCCTATCTCAACCATTATGGCGTCGCCGTCGGCAGGAATGTCGGGGTCTATACGGCGAACGATTCCGCCTATGCGGCGGCGATCGACCTGAAGAAGGCCGGTCTCAATGTGGCGGCCATCGTCGATCTGCGCGACAACCCGACCGGGCCGGTGATCGACGAGGCAAGGGCGCTCGGCATCGAGATCAATTTCGGCCGTGCGGTGATCCGCGCCGGCGGCAAATTGCGGGTGTCGTCGATGACGGTGCAGCCGAAGAACGGCGGCGGCGAGCGCACCATCCCGGTGGACGCGATCCTGATGTCGGCCGGCTGGACGCCGTCGGTGCATCTGTTCTCGCAATCGCGCGGCAAGGTTGCCTTCAACGACGAGACCAAGCGCTTCGTGCCCGGCATCTATGCGCAGGATTGTGTCTCGGTCGGCGCCTGCAACGGCACTGACGGCCTGTCGGCGACCATCGACGAGGCCTACGCCGCCGGCGCCAAGGCGGCCAAGGATGCCGGTAGCAAGCCAGCCAAGAGCACCAAGCCGAAGGTCGATGCCGGCGAAAGCTGGTCGCGCGGCATGCTGGGTGCTGCGCCAGGTGCCGGAGCGGACACAACGGTGAAGGCGTTCGTCGATTTCCAGAACGACGTGACCGCCAAGGACATCCGCCAGGCGGTGCATGAGGGCATGCGCTCGATCGAGCACGTCAAACGCTTCACCACCAACGGCATGGCGACCGACCAGGGCAAGACCTCCAATATGCACGGCCTGGCGATTGCCGCCGATACGCTGGGCAAGCCGATCCCGCAGGTCGGCTTGACGACGTTCCGCGCGCCCTACACGCCGGTAACATTCGGCTCGATCGTCGGCCACGCGCGGGGTCCACTGTTCGACCCGACCCGCAAGACGGCGATCCATCCCTGGGCAGAGCGCCAAGGCGCGGTGTTCGAGGATGTCGGCCAGTGGAAGCGCGCCTGGTATTTTCCGAAGGCTGGCGAGGACATACATGCCGCCGTCGATCGCGAATGCGTCACGGTGCGCAAGACGGCCGGCCTGTTCGATGCCTCGACGCTGGGCAAGATCGAGGTGGTCGGGCCGGATGCGGCCAAATTCATGGAACTTCTCTACACCAATCCGTGGGAGAAGCTCGAGCCCGGCCGCTGCCGCTACGGCATCATGCTGCGCGAGGACGGTTTCATCTATGACGACGGTGTCGTCGGCAGGCTGGCGCCGGACCGTTTTCATGTGACAACGACGACCGGCGGTGCGCCGCGCGTCATGAACCATATGGAGGATTACCTCCAGACCGAGTTTCCGCATCTCAACGTCTGGCTGACCTCGATCACCGAGCAATGGGCGGTGATTGCCGTTCAGGGACCGAGCGCGCGGAAGATCATAGAACCCTTGGTCGAGGGCATCGACATGTCGGACGAGGCGCTGCCGCACATGTCTGTCCGCGAAGGCAAGATCTGCGGCGTGCCGACAAGGCTGTTCCGCATGTCGTTCAGCGGCGAGCGCGGCTTCGAGGTCAATGTGCCGGTCGATTACGGCGAGGCGGTCTGGGAAGCGCTATGGGTCGAGGGCCAGAAACACGGCGCTTGTGCCTACGGCACCGAGTCGATGCATGTGCTGCGCGCCGAAAAGGGCTACATCATCGTCGGCCAGGACACCGACGGCACCGTGACGCCGAACGATGCCGGGCTCGACTGGGCGGTCGGCAAGAAGAAGACCGACTTCGTCGGCATTCGCGGCATGGCGCGGCCGGACCTGGTCGCCAAAGGCCGCAAGCAGCTCGTCGGACTGAAGACCAGGGACCCGAAAGTGGTGCTGGAAGAGGGCGCCCAAATCGTCGATGACCCCAAGCAGGCGATCCCGATGAAGATGATCGGTCATGTCACTTCGAGCTACTGGTCGGAAAATTGCGGCCGCTCCATCGCGCTGGCGCTGGTCGCCGGCGGCCGCGACCGCATGGGCGAGACGCTCTACGTACCGATGCCGAACGGGGTGGTCGAGGTGGAGGTCACCGGCATGGTGTTCTTCGACGAGAAGGGGGAGCGCCTCAATGGCTAAGGCCGCTTTGAAAACTGCCGCCGCCGGGCCGTCGGTCGAACGCCGTCCGGCTCTCGCCGGCCAATCGCTTTCCGCCACCGGTGTCACACTTGCCGTGCGGCCGCCGGCCGAGCGCATTTCGCTGCGCGCGCCGGACGCCTCGATCGCGGCACTCTCGAAAGCACTCGGCGTCGCCCTGCCGCAAAGGCCGAAAACCTCGGCGGCAAAGGCTGGACGCACGGCCTTGTGGCTCGGGCCGGACGAATGGCTGGTCATCGACGAGAGCGGCAAAGATCCGCTCGCCGATTGCGCCAAGATTTCCGTACCGCATTCGGCGGTCGGCATCTCGCATCGCAATGTCGCCGTATCGGTCACTGGTCCGGCTGCTGCTGCGACGATCAATGCCGGCTGCCCGCAGGATTTGTCGCTCGACGCCTTTCCGGTCGGGGCGGCGTCGCGCACCATTCTTGGCAAGGTCGAGATCGTGCTGTTGCGCACTGCGGCCGACGCGTTCCGCGTCGAATGCTGGCGTTCCTTCTCCGACTATGTCTTTACTTTTCTGTCGGAGGCAGCGCGCGACGCGGCAGCATAGGAATGTTCGCCGCGCCTGACCGTTCTGCGACAGCGAGCCGAGGGAGAATGCCGATGCCGTCGAAACCCGCGCCGAAGGCGCCGGCTAAGACGCCGGCCGTGCGCTCTTTCGAAGACGAGCAGCGCACTGGAACGGATATTGAAGAGGAACTCGAGGAAGGACTCGAGGATACGTTTCCGGCCAGCGATCCGGTGTCGATCACCGGGACGGCGATTCCCGGCGCGCCGGCAAGACCCGGCAAGCCCAAAAACGTGGTGGGACAGAAGCGCAAGAAGTGATCTGCACGGCGTGATAAAGCAGGGCTGAGGCCGGCAAGAAGGGCGGCCGGAAATTCCTGCCGCCCGTTCGGTTTGTCACCGCGTATTATCGCCCGGTCGGCTCAGAAGCTGCTGGGCACGATCCACGGATCGATGCCGATGCCGAGCCTCGGACCCTTGCTGTCGGACGAGCCCTTGTGGGTCGCGGCACCCGTCTTTTCAAGCGATCCGGTCGCGGCGCAATCGAGCTTAGCACCGGTCTTGCTGTCAACGCAGGCCGCTTCTTGCTTGGCTGGCTGACTGCTGCCGGCAAATGAAGCGCCCGAGAGCGCCAGCAAGGCGGCGAGCGCGAGGATTGCCTTCTTCATCATCTGTCTCCGGTTCATCTACTGCATCTCGTACATGTACGACACTGCGTACAGATACGCCCAGGATTCACGGAGTTCAAGTGAAATCGTACATGTACGGAGAAATTGAGCGCAGGAATTGTCGAAAGCTCGGCGCAGGAGCGCGGATCGTTCGGAGAAAGATTTTACAGATCGGGAGGAGCGCCGCTCCTCAGCAGTTGATTGGCGTGGTGAGCGGCGCAATCTCGTGTGCGGCAATGGCCTCGAGCATAATGTCGCCGACCCGCGTGATGAACGTCTTCTGGTCGCCGAACGGGTAGAACGGGAAGGTGATCAGCAGCGCGATGGCGCCGTGGCCGACTGCCCACAGCATGGTGGCGATGGCGCGCGGATCACCCTTGAGCCTGCCGGCGGCAACGCAGGCTTCGACCCTGTCGATCAGCACTTTCATCGCCGGGTTGCCGCTCTCCATTTCCGCGAAGGTCTTGCCGGTCGGCGGCTTGACTTTTTCGGTCATGAAAACGGTGCGGTACTCGTTGGGATTTTCCAGCCCGAAGGCGGCGTATTCGACAAGCACCGCCTTGAGCGCCTCGATCGGGTCGTCGGCCGTATGATTTGCGATGCGCCTGGCCAAGGTCTCGAATGCGTCTTCGGCCAGCGCGAACAGGATGTCCTGCTTGTCAGCGAAATAGGAGTAGACCGACATCGGTGCATAGCCGACGCGCTTGGCCAGCTTCCGAATAGTGAGGCCGTCATAGCCTTCTTCCTGGACAAGTTTGTGGGCGGCGTCGACGAGTTCGGAGCGCAGTTCGGCCTTTTGTTTTTCGCGGCGTTCCTGGACGCTTATTGGCAATTTCCGACTGCCTTATGACTGATGGCTGGGTAAGTCATATATACGCTGTACGGCGTCGAGCAAGGGCGGTGTGAAGCAGAGGCTTGACGTCACAAAACGATGTAACCCGACAACAAAGTCGGCAACATCGGACTGTTACAGACAAAGGCTAATTCGCGGCTCTGCAAAAATTTCGTTTCGGGAGGCCGTTATGACCGGAACTGAGCTTTCGTCCGCCATGCCGGACGTGGATCCACTTTCCCATCGCGCCAGGCTGGCGCTCAGGCGCGTCGTAATCGTCACATGGCTGGCGATAGCGCTCGGCTTTGCCATGGAAGCCCTTATCCTGACCGTGCGATTTGCGGCGGATTCCCTGCCGGCCACCACCCAGATCCTGATCGAACTGGCGCAAGGCGTGACCTGGTCGTTCTTCGTCTGCGCCGGCGTCAGCCTCGGCACCGCGGTTGCCAATGTGCGGACCTCGCTCGGCGGCCTGATCGGTGCAATGTCGGCGCCGCTGGCGATGGGCATCGCCAAGGGCACGCAAAAGGTGATGGTCAGCGCGCTCGACGCGGCGGCAAAGCCGGCCATCCTGTCGCTCACCACGCTAGGCATGCTGCGCGCCATCGAATACGGCCTGCTCGGCTGGATACTGGCATCGCTGGCGTCGAAAGACGAACCCCGTCCGCTTCATTTTGCGCTGGCCGGCGCCTCGATCGGCGCGCTGTTCGGCGGCGGTGTCACAGCGCTGACGATAGAGGCTGCCGCGGCGCAGGATGCGGCGCTGGCGCTGCCGCAGGCGATCACAACCGGCGTCAACGAGATCGTGTTCCCGATCGGCTGCGCGCTGGTCGTCTACATCGCCCTGCAGGTCAGCCGGCACATGAAGCTCATCGCCGCCGAAGCCAGATAGATTTGGGCCAGATAGATTTGGGGGTTGTCGGCCTGACGAGAGTCAAACCGCTTCCGGTTGGCGTTCGATCAGCGTCAGCGTCAGCCAGCGCGCAGTCAGCGCCGGTTTTTTCGAACCCTCGATCTCGATGGTCACGTCGTGCGCGGTCTGCACCCAGCCCGACGGCCTGACCTTGACGTCGGCCAGCACGAAGCGGGTGCGGATGCGCGAGCCGGTCTTCACCGGCGCCAGGAAGCGCAGCGAATCGAAGCCGTGATTGACGCCCATCTTGCTGTTTTCAAGCGGCGGCATGGTTTCGAAGGTCATCGCCGACAACAGCGAAAGCGACAGGAAGCCATGCGCGATGGTGCCGCCGAACGGCGTCTCGCGCCTGGCGCGCTCCGGATCGCAATGGATGAATTGATGGTCGTCGGTGGCGTCGGCGAACTGATCGATCATGCGCTGGGTGACCACCCGCCACGGCGACACGCCGACTTCCTTGCCGACGCTGGCCAGAAGCACATCGAGACTGATCGGTTCCACGCTGATGTCCTCCGTTTCGCCCGCCGGATGGCGAGCGGTCTCATTCCTTGAACAATGTCAGCCCGTGCTGCACCGACTGCCCGCCATCGATCGGCAGGATGGCGCCGGTGACATAGCCGCCGGCACGGCTGCACAAATAGAGCGTTGCGCCGGCAATGTCATCCGGTGCGCCGATGCGGCCGATCGGAACATGGTTGCCGACGTGCCTCGCCTGGTCCTCGGTGCCGGTGGCAAAGGCAGTCATCCGGCTCTGGAAAGGGCCGGGCGCAAAGGCGTTGACGGTAATGCGGCGGGCGGCGAACTCGATGGCCAGGATGCGCGTCAGATGGTGAACCGCGGCCTTCGAGGCCGAGTAGGAGTAAGCGTCGTCGGCCAGCGGCTGCGTGCCCATCACCGATCCAAGATTGATCACCCGGGCCGGGTCGGCGTCGCTGGCGGCGGCTTCGAGCAGAGGCAGCAATTCGCGCGTCAGATGGAAGACCGCGGTGACGTTGACGCCGAACACCTTGGCCCAGGCATGATAGGGGAAGCCTTCCAGCGGCGCGCCCCAGGAGATGCCGGCGTTGTTGACCAGGATGTGCAGCCGCTCGGTCCTAGCTTTGACCTCGTCGACGAGCGCCGCAATGCCGGCTTCGCTGGAGACATCGCCGGCGAAGCCCTCGGCCCGGCCGGATGCGCCAAGTCCGTTCAACTCGCCGGCTACCTTGACGCAGTCCTCGCCCTTGCGCGAGGCGATCATCACGGCGGCGCCGGCTTTGACCAGAGCAGTCGCTGCCATGCGGCCGATGCCGGTCGCGGCGCCGGTGACCAGCGCTGTCTTGCCGGCGACTGAGAACAGCTCGTCCAGATAGCTCATCGTACCCTCCGCGCAGTTCACCGCGCTTTTGACTAGTTGTTCAAGCGAGCGGCGTCACGTCGACAAGGCTAGCCGAACTACGATCATCCTTGCCACGGGTAAAATAGCTGGACCGAGGCGATGGTGCGCTTTGCGGCTGAAATGGTTAAGCCCGAACGGCAAGGCGTCCATTTGGGCGTGACATGGGTCGGATGAATGATGCAGCCGTCCCCCTATGCGAGCACCTTGGCTAGCGGTTCATTCGCGCGTGAAGCAAGTCGTCATTACTCCTCCGCCCAAGCCGCAGGCGGGTCTTGAGGAGTTGGGAGGTGGCCGAGCAGTGAGGCGGGACTGACGTTCGTATCGTGGACTATGCTTTCGGGGGAAAGCTATGGGTAAGAAACAACGCACCGTCCTGCTGGCAGCGGTTTTTGCGACTGTCTTTGGCGTCTTTGTGCTGATCCTGATCCTGCAGATGATCAGTTTTTTAGTGGACTAGACCGAAGCGAAGAGCGTCTGTTTCCGAATGGGCTCTACCGCAGGCTTTCCAGTTCGCGGATGCGTTTGGCGCCGTCAGCCTCGAGCTGCCTTGTGACGGCGCCGATCAGCGCTTCGGCAACGACGAAAAGCGCAGCAGATGAATCCCAGGCCGACGGAACGGCGGTGCGTCCGGCGATGACATGGCGGGCGAAGCGGGCGATCGGCGATAGCCATTGGTCGGTAAAGAGCACGATCTGCACGCCACGCTGGTTGGCCGTCTCGGCGAAACGGACCAGGCTGTCCTGGTAGCGCCTGATGTCGAAGATCACCAGCACGTCGCGCTTGCCCATGTCGATCAGCCGGTCGCGCCAGACGCTTTCCTGTCCGCCGAGGTGAAAGACGTTGGGCTGGACGATGGCGAGGTGGGCGGCCATGTAGCGCGCCAGCGGGTCGGTGAAGCGGCCACCGATCAGGAATGTCTTGCCGCGCCGGTCGGCCAGCTTGGCGACGATGTCGGCAAGCTGCTTGTCGGAGAGATGCCGGAACGTCTCGCGCATATTGTCGAGCGTCGCCTCCAGCATCGGCGACACGGCACTGCCGCCCTGCGACGAGGAATTGAGCGTCCGTGACGCCGGCGACTGCAATTGCGCCGCCAGCTCGTCTTGCAGCGCCGACTGGAATTCCGGATAGTTTTGGAAGCCGAGCCGGGCGACGAAACGCAGGATCGTCGGCGACGACACGCCGGCCGCGGCCGAGAATTCGGCGACCGTCTTCAGCCCGATCAGCGGATAGCTGGCGATCAGCGTTTGCGCGGCGCGCCGTTCGCCGGCCGGCATCGTGCCGATGCGGTCGGAGATCAGTTCGGCAATGCTGGAAACCATGTTTTTCCCCACCCTGGCCGGGCCGTTACCGCGTTATCCAAATCGCGTTTGACAAAGCCGGCCAAACTGTATGAAATCATCCGCAGGGACGCAATGAGGCAAAATACGTAACATACGGTACAGCGCTCCCCGGGGACGGCAGACAATGGAGACAGCACGGCCCGCCAGCCTTGCATCGTCAAATTCCGTCAGGGTGACGAACCCCGGCGGATCAAGCCCCTTCGTGCTGACCTGCGATCACGCCTCCAATTTCCTGCCGCCGGAATTCGGAACGCTCGGCCTTGCCGCCGAGGATCTTTCCCGCCACATCGCCTGGGATCCCGGCGCCTTGCCGGTGGCGCGCCGCATGGCCGAGGCGCTCGATGCGACGCTGGTCGAAACCTGCATCTCGCGGCTTGTCATCGACTGCAACCGGCCGCTCGATGCGCCGGACCTGATACTGACGGTCAGCGCCAGCGAAAAAACCGTGGTCCCGGCCAACCAGGGACTTTCCGCCGACCAGCGAGAGGCGCGCATCGCGCTGGCGTGGCGGCCGTTTCACGAGCGGATCGCAACGATCATCGACGAGCGCCTGGCGGCCGGGCGCGAGACGCGGCTGGTCTCGATCCATTCCTTCACGCCGCTCTACAAGGGCATGAGCCGGCCCTGGCACATCGGCATCATCCATGACGAGGACCGCCGGCTGGCGGCGCCGCTGATTGCGGCGCTGAAGCCGCTTGCCGGCGTCACCGTCGGCGTCAACGAACCCTATTCGCCGGCCGACCGGGTCTATTTCACGCTGGAACGCCATGCGCGCTCACGCGGGCTGCCTTGCGCGATGATCGAAATCCGCAACGACGAGATCTCCGGCGCAGCCGGGCAGCGGAAATGGGCGGATATGCTCACCGGCATTTTTCTCAATCTGGAGCCCGAGGCGGCCAAGGGCTCCAGACCAAGCGCAGTCGGAAAGTCAGTTCAATCGGCCAGCTAAGAAACCAAAAGGGGACTTCAAAATGGTAGCACCGGGTTACAGCGAAGGTGACAAGAAGGAGGACCTGAAAGTTCTCCACGGAATGGGCTATGCTCAGGAACTGTCGCGAAGCATGAGCCGCTTCTCGAATTTCGCGATCTCGTTCTCGATCATCTGCATCCTCTCAGGCGGCATCAATTCCTTCGCGCAAGCGACATCGTCCATCGGTGGCGCGGGCGCTGGTATCGGCTGGATCGTCGGGTGCATGGTTTCGGGATTTTTCGCGCTCGCCATGGCCCAGATCGCCTCTGCATTTCCGACCGCGGGCGGCCTCTATCACTGGGCATCCATTCTAGGGAACCGGTTCACGGGCTGGCTCACCGCATGGCTCAACCTGCTCGGCCTGATCACCGTGCTCGGCGCGATCAACATCGGCACTGCGTTCTTCTTCGTCGGCACTTTCGGCGGAGCCTTCGGCATGACTGGTACGCCTGGTGAGATCGTCGGGTTTGTCGCGTTCATCACCGTGTTGCAGGCGCTGCTCAACCATTTCGGCATCAAATTGACGGCTATGTTGACGGACGCGTCCGGCTTCCTGATCCTGGCAACGACAGCCGTGCTGATCGTCGCCTGCCTGGTGTTTGCGCCAGCGATCGACATCACGCGGCTGTGGACGTTCACCAACTATTCGGGTGACGCGGGCGGCGGTGTTTTCCCGCAGTCCGATTCCATGACCTATCTCTTCCTGCTCTGCCTGCTGCTGCCGGTTTACACTATCACTGGCTATGACGCGTCGGCGCATACTTCGGAAGAAACGTTGAGGGCGGCGCACTCGGTTCCGCGGGCAATCGTTTCGTCCGTGCTCTGGTCGTCGCTGATCGGCTGGGTGATGCTGTGCGCGATCGTACTGGCGATTCCGGATCTGGCGGCCGGCGCCAAGCAGGGCTGGGGCGTGTTCTTCGCCACGATGGACGCGATCTTGCCGGCGTGGCTGAAGACACTGCTGTATCTGGCTATCCTGATCGCGCAGTTCCTCTGCGGTCTCGCGACAGTCACCTCTGCCTCGCGCATGCTTTTCGCCTTCTCGCGTGACGGTGGCATGCCGGTCGGCTCGGCCTCGCTAGCCAAGGTCAGCCCGGCCTGGCGCACGCCGGTCAATGCGATTTGGACGGCTGCGGTGCTCGAGATCATCTATGTCTTTCTTGCCCAGTTCATCTCGGTCGGTGGCACGAACATCTATACCATCGTCGTCAATTCGACATTGGTGTTCCTGTTCCTGTCCTTCATCATTCCGATCGTGCTCGGCATGATGGCTTTCGGAACGGCGAAATGGCCGAACCCCGGCCCATGGAATCTCGGCGCCGGCCTGTTCAAGTTGTTTTGCATACTGTCGGTCATCGGCATGGCGATCATCTTCTACATCGCCATCCAGCCGCCGAACGACAAAGTGCTCTATATCACCCTGGGCTTCATTGTGCTGACCGCGGTGCTTTGGTTCGGTTTCGAGAACCGCCGCTTCCAGGGTCCGCCCATTGGCGACCAGATCGCAAAGCGCCAGGCGGCGATCAAGGCAGCCGAGCTAGCCATAGGCGAAGCCGGCGCCTGACCCCCTCTCATGACCATGGCCGGCATTGGCGCCGGCCGTGGTTTCCTTTTCAAGTGACAAGCCCGAAACGACAAGCGCTGGAGTGCCGTAAGAATGGCCGGAAATTTCTCGTTCGATCAGTTGAAGCAAGCGGTCTCCAGCGGCGAGGTCGACACGGTGCTGGCCTGCATCGTCGACATGCAGGGGCGGCTCGCGGGAAAGCGGTTCCTGGCCCGGTATTTCGTCGATTCCGCGCATGACGAGACGCATGGCTGCAACTATCTCTTGGCCGCCGACATCGATATGGAACCGGTGCCCGGCTACAAGGCGGCGAGCTGGTCGAAAGGCTATGGCGATTTCGTCATGAAACCGGACCTTGCGACGCTGCGGCGTATCCCGTGGCTGGAGAACACGGCGCTCGTGATCTGCGACGTGCTCGACCACCATACTCATGACGACCTGGCGCATTCGCCGCGCGCCATGCTGAAGAAGCAGGTCAAGCGGCTGCAGGAACGCGGCTATATCGGCTATTTCGCTTCCGAGCTCGAATTCTATCTGTTCAGCGAAACCTATGATTCCGCCCGCAAGAAGCACTGGCAGGGCCTCGACACCGCATCGCCCTATATCGGCGACTACCAGATCGGCATCACCACCAAGGAAGAAGGCGTCATGCGCCGGCTGCGCAACGAGATGGAAGCGGCCGGCATCCCGATCGAGAATTCGAAGGGCGAGTGGGGTCCCGGCCAGGAAGAGATCAACGTGCGCTATGCCGAGGCGCTCGACATGGCCGACCGCCACGTCATCCTGAAGAACGGCGCCAAGGAAATCGCCGAGTCCGAAGGCAAGGCGATCTCGTTCATGGCCAAGTACAATTACGGGCTCGCCGGCAATTCCAGCCACATCCATAATTCGCTGTGGAGCGCCGACGGCAAGACGCCGTTGTTCTACGACAAGAATGCCGAGTGGACGCTGTCGACACTCGGCCAGCAATGGGCGGCGGGCCAGCTCAAATATGCCAAGGAATTCACCTGGTTCCTGGCGCCCTACATCAACTCCTACAAGCGCTTCCAGGCCGGCACGTTTGCGCCGACCAAGATCATGTGGAGCGAGGACAACCGCACCGCCGGTTTCCGTCTTTGCGGCGAGGGCACCAAGGGCATCCGCATGGAATGCCGCGTCGGCGGCGCCGATTTGAACCCCTATCTCGCTTTCGCCGCGCTGATCGCGGCCGGGCTTGCCGGCATCGATGAAAAGCTTGAACTGCAGAAGCCCTTCGTCGGCGACGCCTACCAGGCCTCGCAGCTGCCTGAAATTCCAAAGACATTGCGCGACGCCACCGCGACGCTGGCGGAATCGAAGATGCTGAGGCAGGCGCTCGGCGACGATGTGCTGGAACACTATGTCCACACGGCACACTGGGAACAGTTCGAATACGACCGCCGGATTACGGACTGGGAACTGCACAGGGGGTTCGAGCGGTATTGACGGCGTTGTACTTTATGCAATATCGTTGCGATTATTGCACCGCAACACCTGGGAGGCAGCGTTGCCCAAAGGTAGAGCCCACGTCGATAAGGCGTGGTTCATGAGTCGGATGAAGGAGCGCAAGCTCACGGTACGCAGCATGGCCAGCCGCATGAACATACACTACAGCGCCTTGTCGCGGACACTTAACGGTGAGCGGCGTATGCAGGTCGACGAGATACGCAAGATCGCTGAAATTCTCGACCGGCAGGAAAGCGAGATATTGATGCATCTCGGCAGTTCCAATGATGCGGCGAGGCTGTCGGAGGGTGGCCCCCGGTCTGGTTTCAGGGAGGAGCGAATGGATTTCAACAATGCGCCCGACATGACCGGCGAAGAATACGTCGTGCCGCCTCGGGGTGCCGATCCGTTGTTTGGATGCATGGCCGGGACGCTCACCCTGCTTCCGGATATCGATTACACCGCACCCGCCGATCCGGATTGGGGCAATGTCTATGACGACTGATGGAGTGCTGCTCGACACATGCTTCATGCTGTGGCTGTCAACGGAGCAGCCTGTCACGAGGACTGCGGTCGAGAAGGTGACCAGCGCGCGCAAAAATGGGAGCGTGATCGCCGTTTCCGTGATGTCCGCCTGGGAAATCGGCATGCTTGTCGCCAAGGGTCGGTTGCCATTCATCAAGTCGCCGCTCGCATGGTTCGAACGGTTCGTGCAAACCGGGGCAGCGAGCGTCCAAGGGGTCGACAGTGAGCTTTTGGTCGAGTCTTCGTTCCTGCCCGGCGTCGTTCACAACGATCCGACGGACCGGATCATCATAGCCACGGCGCGTTCGAAAAACCTCGAGATCATCACCCGCGATCGCGCAATCCTTGCCTATGGCGCGGCCGGTTACGTCAAAACAGTGCCTTGTTGATTTGGAGACCTTCTTGGAAACCGTGAAAATAAAATCCCCCATCGACGGTTCGATCTATGCGGAACGGCCTCTGGCCACGGACCAGGCGATCGGTGCCGCGGTCGAGCGCGCCAGGGCGGCGCAAGAGAAATGGGCCGAGACGCCGGTCGTCGAACGCGGCAAATACATGCTTGCCATGCTGGAAGCGCTGGTCGTCATGACTGACGAGATCGTGCCGGAGATCGCCTGGCAGATGGGCCGGCCGGTGCGCTATGGCGGCGAGTTCGGCGGCGTCAGGGAACGCGTCAGCTACATGGTCGAGATCGCCGAGGCGGCACTGAAGCCGGTGATGGCCTCCAATCCCAAGGACGGCTTTCGCCGCTACGTGAAGAAGGTGCCGCTCGGCGTGGTCATGGTGATCGCACCGTGGAACTACCCCTATCTCACCGCCGTCAACACCATCGTCCCGGCGCTGATGGCGGGCAGCGCCGTCATCCTCAAACACGCGGCGCAGACATTGTTGGTCGGCGAACGTTTTCAGCAGGCGTTCGACAGAGCGGGCCTGCCCAAGGGCCTGTTCCAGAACCTCATCATGAACCATGCGCAGACCGAAAGGCTGCTCGGCTCGGGCAAGATCGACCACGTCAACTTCACCGGATCGGTCGCCGGCGGCCGCGCCATCGAAAAGGCGGCGGCGGGCACCTTCATGACGCTCGGCCTCGAGCTCGGCGGCAAGGATCCGGCCTATGTCCTGCCCGACGCCAAGATGGACCATGCCGTTGCCAATCTCGTCGACGGCGCCTTCTACAATTCCGGCCAATGCTGCTGCGGCATCGAGCGCGTCTATGTCCACGAGAAGGTCTACGACGAATTCGTCGAAGGCTTCATCGCCGAGACCAGGAACTACGTCGTCGGCAATCCGCTCGACCAGGCAACCACCATGGGGCCGATGGCGCAGGCGCGCTTCGCCGACCTGATCCGCGAGCAGAAGGCCGAGGCGATGCGCAAGGGCGCCGAGGCGCACATCAATATGAAGGTGACTAACGACAAAGAAGGTTCGCCCTATCTGGCGCCGGAAGTGCTGACCCAGGTCGATCACCAGATGAGCGTCATGCGCGAGGAAAGTTTTGGCCCGATCGTCGGCATCATGAAGGTGCACAACGACGAGGAGGCGATCGCGCTGATGAACGACAGCCCCTATGGGCTTACGGCCTCGATCTGGACGCGCGACGCCGAGCATGCGGCGGCGATCGGCGATCGCGTCGAGACCGGCACGGTGTTCATGAACCGCTGCGACTATCTCGATCCGGCACTGGTCTGGACCGGCATCAAGGACACCGGCAAAGGCGCGGCGCTATCGGCCATCGGCTACGACAATCTGACCCGGCCGAAATCATACCATTTGCGCGAGGCGATTTAACTCGGTGGCGATCGGCAAGCATACGATCGCTTTTGTGGGGGAGTAATGGCGGATACGCAACAATCGGCCCTGCCAGATCGTGAAGGTCCCGAGGGTATCGGCGGATGGCTTGTCCTGCCGATGCTAGGGTTGATTCTCACGCCTATATTAGGGTTGGTACAAATGTATGATGCCGATTATCTCGGCATGGTACAGAACTGGCAAGCTTTCAGCCTTTCTCAAGGTGTGCTGCTTGTTGCCGAACTGGTGATATCCGGCATCCTAAGCCTTACAGTCCCGACCCTATTATTATTCTTCATGTTCAAGCGCTGGCAGATATTCCCCGGCTGGTACATGATTTGGGCAGTCGCGATGCCGGTATTCGCCATTCTCGATTTATGGGCCGTGTATCTAGCTTTTCCCGACGCCTTTCCGACGCTGGATGATGCGTTCGACGGAGAAACGATGCGCGACATTTACCGTTCGGTCTGGGCCGCAGCCATCTGGATTCCGTACATGATGCGGTCAGACCGTGTGGCCAATACCTTTGTGAACTAATGACATCCGAGAGCACGAAAGCAGTCAAGAAGGTCGAAATGACAAAACTCGTTTCCAAATGGAATTACCCGACGACCGTCCGCTTCGGCGCCGGACGCATCAAGGAGCTGCCGGAGGTGCTGGCGGCGACCGGCATCAAGCGGCCGCTGTTCGTCACCGATCCGGGACTGGCCAGGCTGCCGGTGGTGGCCTCGACGCTGAAGATCCTCGACGACGCCAAGGTGCCGTATGGCGTATTTTCCGAGGTCAAGCCGAACCCGGTGGATTCCAACCTGACCGCCGGCATTGCCGTGTTCAAGAAGGGCAAGCATGACGGCGTCATTGCCTTTGGCGGCGGCTCGGCGCTCGACCTCGGCAAGCTGATCGCCTTCCAGGCCGGGCAGACACGGCCGGTCTGGGATTTCGAGGATGTCGGCGACTGGTGGACACGCGCCGATGCCGATGCGATCGCGCCGATCATCGCCGTGCCGACCACGGCCGGCACCGGCTCGGAAGTCGGCCGCGCCGGCGTCATCACCAATGAAGCGACCCATACCAAGAAGGTCATCTTCCATCCAAAGCTTTTGCCGGCGATCGTCATTGCCGATCCGGAGCTGTCGGTCGGCATGCCGGGCTTCATCACCGCCGGCACCGGCATGGATGCGCTTGCCCATTGCCTCGAAGCCTATTGCGCGCCGGGCTATCACCCGATGGCCGACGGCATCGCCGTGGAAGGCATAAGGCTGGTCTTCGAAAACCTGCCGAAAGCCTATGCCAACGGCAAGGATCTGGTCGCCCGCGCTAACATGATGAGCGCCGCTGCCATGGGAGCGGCCGCCTTCCAGAAAGGGCTTGGCGCCATCCATTCGCTGTCGCATCCCATCGGCGCGCTCTACGACACCCACCATGGCATGACCAACGCCGTGTTCATGCCCTATGTGCTGGCCTTCAACCGCGAGGCGATCGAGCCGCGCATCGCCCGGCTTGCCGCCTATTGCGGCATCAAGGGCGGCTTCGACGGTTTTGCCAAGGCGATCATCAAGCTGCGCAAGGAGCTCAAGGTGCCGCATGCGCTGCCCAGCCTGATCAAGGGGCTCGACATGGACAAGAAACGCAAGGGCCTGATCGCCGACATGGCGGTGGTCGATCCGACCGCCGGCGGCAACCCGGTCAAGCTGACCAAAAAGGCGGCGCTGACGCTGCTCGAAAATGCCATCGCCGGCACCGTCTGAGACAATTTTCGCATCGGAAATCGACTTGGGAAAAGAGGCAAGGAAAGGGGGAAAGATGAAAGGCAAGATCGAAACTAGTTAGCCGGAAAAAGAATCGCGAAGCGATTGCTACAGCCGGTTAAAAAGAGTTTACTTTTTCATACTGCGGGGCATCGCTTTCACAAAGCTTTCATCTGGCTGTCACACGAAAACGATACCGCATCGCAGGCGTCCAACGGCGTCAGTTCAACGGAGAGAACACATGTTCAAATTCACGGGAAAACTGCTTTCCCTTTCGGCCGTCGCCCTGATGGCGACCTCTGCCATCTCGTCGGCCCAGTCCATGGATGAACTGGTCGCCGCAGCCAAAGCTGAAGGCCAGCTCACCACCATCGCGCTGCCCCATGACTGGTGCGGCTACGGCGCGGTCATCGACGGCTTCAAGGCGAAATATCCGGAAATCACAATCAACGAACTCAACCCCGATGCCGGCTCCGGCGACGAGGTCGAGGCGATCAAGGCCAACAAGGACAACAAGGGCCCGCAAGCGCCCGACGTCATCGACGTCGGCCTGAGCTTCGGCCCGACCGCAAAGAAGGATGGCCTGATCCAGGCCTATAAAGTATCAACCTGGGACTCGATCCCGGACAGCGCCAAGGATGCCCAAGGCTTTTGGACCGGCGACTATTACGGCGTGCTTTCGTTTCTGGTGAACAAGGACCTGGTCAAGGAAGCGCCGGCCGACTGGGCCGACCTGCTGAAGCCGGAATTCGCCAATACCGTGGCGCTCGCCGGTGACCCGCGCGCCTCGAACCAGGCCATCCAGGCAGTCTATGCCGCCGGCCTTTCCGGCGGTGCGGCTGCCGGCGAAGCCGCCGGCACGGCTGGTCTCGACTTCTTCAAGAAGCTCAACGCCGCCGGCAATTTCGTGCCGGTCATCGGCAAGCCCGCGACGCTTGCCCAAGGCCAGACGCCAATCCTGGTGACCTGGGATTATAACGCGCTTGCCGGCCGTGATACGCTGAAGGGCAATCCGCCGGTCGACGTCGTCGTGCCGAAGACCGGTGTCGTCGCCGGCGTCTATGTTCAGGCGATCAGCGCCTACGCGCCGCACCCGAATGCTGCCAAGCTGTGGCTGGAATATCTCTATTCCGACGAAGGCCAGATCGGCTGGCTGAAGGGCTATTGTCACCCGATCCGCTTCAACGACCTCGCCAAGAATGGCAAGCTCCCGGCTGACGTGATGGCCAAGCTGCCGCCGGCCGAGTCCTATGCAGCCGCGGTGTTCCCGACGCTCGACGAGCAGGGCAAGGCCAAGGAAGCCATCACCAAGAACTGGGATGCCGTCGTCGGCGCCAACGTCAAGTAAGACTTGAGATCAGCCGGGCGGCTTAGATCGCCGCCCGGCATACCTCCAGGACGGTAGCCGGCGCATGACCGATATCTCGTTGTCCGATCACGCTGTTGCCGGGAAGACCGCGCCTCCTGCCGACGCCCGCAGCATGAGGCTGCCGACGCAATGGCTTGGCGTTGCGCCTTTCTTCATCTTCGCCATCATGTTCCTGATCCTGCCCACGCTCTATCTGATGCTGGGCGCATTCCGGAACGATGCCGGCGAATTCACTTTCGAAAACATAGCGGCCTTGGCGCAGCCGTCGATCGTTGCCGCCTACTGGATCTCAATCAAGGTCAGCCTCGCCTCGTCGCTGATCGGTGCTTTCGCGGGACTTGCCATTGCCATCGCCATCGTGCGCGGCGGGCTGCCGGAGTGGATACGCTCGGCGACACTGACCTTTTCCGGCGTGGCCTCCAATTTTGCCGGCGTGCCGCTGGCCTTCGCCTTTCTCGCGACGCTCGGCCGGCTCGGGCTCGCCACGGTGCTGCTCAACGTCTTGGTCGGCTTCAACATTTATGCCCATGGTTTCAACATCCTGTCGTTCTGGGGCCTGACGCTGACCTATGTCTATTTCCAGATCCCGCTGATGGTGGTGATCATCGTGCCGGCGATCGATGGGCTGAAGAAGGAATGGGGCGAAGCGGCGGCAACGCTTGGCGCGACCCAGGCGCAGTTCTGGCGCATGGTCGTCATTCCGGTGATCTGGCCAAGTTTCCTCGGCACCGTCATCCTCTTGTTTGCCAACGCCTTCGGTGCCATCGCCACCGCTTACGCTCTGACCGGCTCCTCGCTTAACATCGTCCCTATCCTGCTCTACGCGCAGATCCGCGGTGACGTGCTGCACAATGCCCATCTCGGCTACGCCATCGCCTTCGGCATGATCGTCATCACCGGGCTGGCCAATGTCTTCTACATCTGGTTCCGGACGCGCTCTGAGAGGTGGCTCAAATGAAGTCCGGCAGATTCTGGGCCTGGATCGTCTTCGCGCTGGGCGCGGCCTATTTCTTCATTCCGCTGATCGCGACCGTGGAATTCTCCATGCGCATGCGGCGCGGCGCGTATTCCTTCGATGCCTATCAGGTCGTGCTCGGCGATCCCCGCTTCCAGGCGACCTTCATCTATTCGGTGGTCGCCGCCATCTTCACCATCGTCCTTGGCGTGCTGGTGGTGGTGCCGGCGGCGTACTGGATTCGTCTGCGGCTGCCGCAGCTCAGGCCCGTCGTCGAGTTCATCACGCTGCTGCCGCTGGTCATTCCGGCCATCGTTATCGTCTTCGGCTACATCAGAATGTACGGGTCGAACTCACCGCTGCCGTTCCTGGCCAGCGAGACGGGAGCCAATGCCTTGCTGGTCATCGGTTATGCGACACTGGCGCTGCCCTATATGTATCGCGCCGTCGACACCGGGCTTCGCACAATCGACGTGCGGACACTGACTGAGGCGGCGCAGATCCTCGGCGCCGGCTGGGGCACGATCATCACTCGGGTCATCCTGCCCAACGTGCTGATCGCGGTGCTGTCGGGCGCCTTCCTGACCTTCGCCATCGTTATTGGTGAATTCACCATGGCCAGCCTGCTCAACCGGCCTGCCTTCGGACCCTATCTGCAGAACGTCGGCGCCAACCGCGCCTACGAGCCGGCGGCGCTTGCCATCATCGCCTTTGCCATTACCTGGGGCTGCATGTCGCTGATCCAGATCCTGTCGCGCTTCGCGCCGCGATCGGCGAACCGTCCGAACTGACCCGAAGGAAAAAGCCATGGCCGAGCCATTCCTCTCAATCCAGCATGTGCAGAAATCCTTCGGCGCCGCCATTGTGGTGCAGGATTTCAACCTCGACGTCGAGCCGGGCGAATTCGTCTCCTTTCTCGGACCGTCCGGCTGCGGAAAGACGACGGTGCTGCGCATGGTCGCCGGTTTCGAGGAGCCGAGCGCCGGCAAGATCGTCGTGGCCGGCAAGGACATCACAAGGCTGAAGCCGAACCAGCGCAATATCGGCATGGTGTTCCAGGCCTATGCGCTGTTTCCGAACCTCACCGTGGCGCAGAATATCGGCTTCGGGCTGAAGGTCGCCGGCATGCCAAAGGCCGATGCCGACAGGCGCATTGCCGAAATGCTCGACATCATCAAGCTGCCGCAGATGGGCGACCGCTATCCCTACCAGCTTTCCGGCGGCCAGCAGCAGCGCATTGCGCTGGCGCGGGCGATTGCGCCGAAGCCGAAGCTGTTGCTGCTCGACGAGCCGCTGTCGGCGCTCGACGCCAAGGTGCGCGTGTCGCTGCGCGAGGAAATCCGCTCGATCCAGAAGAAGCTCGGCATCACCACCATCTTCGTCACCCACGACCAGGAAGAGGCGCTGTCGATTTCCGATCGTATCGCGGTGATGTATGGCGGCAAGGCCGAGCAGGTCGGCACGCCTTTCGAGATCTACAACCGGCCGGCAACCAAATTCGTCGCCAATTTCGTCGGCACGCTGAACGTGCTCGAAGGCACCGTCACCGACGCGGCTTCGGGCAAGGTTCGCGTCAATTCACAAGAGGTCTCGCTCAAGGGCAAGCTCAACGGCTCGAAGTCCGGCGACACGCTGTCGCTGGCGCTGCGGCCCGAGGCGATCTCGCTCGGCCGCCACCCCGGCCGCGACTCCAGCCTTTCGGGCGAAATCGCCGAGGTGCATTTCCTCGGCTCGGTCATCCGGGTTCGCGTCGGCATCGGCGGCAGCACGGTGTCGCTCGACACGTTCAACAGTCCGGCCACACCGCCGCCGGCCGTCGGCGAAAAGGCCGAGATCTCCTTCTCGTCGGGCGATATGCTGGTGCTGCATTAAGGGAAGAGTGAATGGTGAATAGTGAATAGTGAATGGAACAAGCGGAAGAATGCGCTTTGCGTACTCAAACTCTTCTGAAGATAACCATTCACCATTCACCATTCCGCCGCTACGATAGGGCATGGCGCTTTTCGAACTGACCCTTGTTCTTCTCCTGGCTGCCGTTGCTTTGACGGCGGTGTCGCGGCGTCTGCAGATTCCCTATCCTTCGTTGCTGGCGCTGGCCGGCGCCGGCATCGCCTTCCTGCCGTTTGCACCGACCATCGAGATCGACCCGGAACTGGCGCTCGCTCTGTTCATCGCGCCGGTGCTGCTCGACGCGGCCTACGACACGTCACTGCGCGATCTCAACCGCTACAAGGTTTCGCTCATCCTGCTGGCGCTCGGCGCCATCGTCTTCACCACCGTGACCGTGGCGTTGGTCGGCTGGACGATGGCAGGCCTGCCGCTTGCCGCGGCCATAGCTCTTGGGGCGATCGTGGCGCCGCCGGATGCCGTGGCAGCGGCGGCCGTGCTCGGACAATTCAAGGTGCCGTACCGCATTACCGCCATCCTGCAAGGCGAGAGCCTGCTCAATGATGCGACCGCGCTGCTGATCTACAGGATGTCGGTTTCCGCCGCCGCCGGCTCCATTCTGCTGAGCAGTGCCGTTCCGATGATCCTTCTGTCGACGGTCGGCAGCCTTGCAGCCGGCTATGTGCTCGGCCGGCTGTCTCACGCCATGCTCAGCCGCATCGACGACCCGGCGAGCGGCACCGTGGTGCAATTCGCCACGACGTTCGGCGTCTGGATCCTGGCCGACAAGATAGGACTTTCCGCGATCATCACGATCGTCGTCTATGCGATGACCATCGCCCGCACTGCGCCGCGCCGCATGCTGGCGAGAAACCGCATCAGCTCCTACTCGGTGTGGGAGACGGCGGTGTTCGTGCTCAATGTCCTGGCCTTCGTCCTGATGGGTCTGCAGGCGCGATCGATCGTCGGCAGGCTTGCCCAGCAAGGGCAGAATGAGGCGTTCGTCTTTGCCCTGGCTGTGCTGGCCGTCGTCATCGTCTCGCGGCTTGTCTGGGTGTTGGGCTGCGGCGCGGCGCTGAGACGGCTGGCACGCTCCGGCGATGAGGAGAGGCGCAAAGACGCCCCGACATTTCGCGGCGGTGTGCTCATCGGCTGGTGCGGCATGCGCGGCCTGGTGACGCTCGCGGCAGCATTCGCGCTACCTGCCGACTTTCCGGGCCGTGACCCGATCGTGCTCGCTGCTTTTACGGTCGTGCTCGGCACGTTGGTGCTGCAAGGCGTCAGCCTGAAGCCGTTGCTGCGCTTGCTCAATCTCGACCCCGACCAGACCGTCGACCGGGAGGTGGCGCAGGCGCGTGTCGCCGTCATGCAAGCCGCGCTGGACGTGCTCAGCGGCAAGACGTCGAGTGCCGCTGGGGCGGTGCGCGAACAATATGCCGCCCAGCGCGCGATCGCCGAAAATCCGGAGGATGCCCAGGCGGCGACCGAGTATGACAGGCTGCGCCTTTATGCCATCAAGAGCCAGCGCGATGCGCTGGAGCAGCTGCGCCTCGATGGAACGATCGGCGACGAAGCCTATCACCGCCTCGAGGAAGAGATCGACTGGTCGGAACTGGCCGCTTCCCCGCCGGGCCGTTTCCAGCCGCTGACGACCTAACCGCTGGCCCAAGCCCGCTGCGTCTCGCTGCACATTGCAAGGCTGTCAGTGAACCGCTACTGCCACTAGGAAATTGAGCCGGATAAGCAATGAAGCTGGTCAGCTACAACATCCAATACGGCTTCGGCAGCGATGGCCGCTACGACCTAGCGCGCTGTGCCAATGTCGTCGCCGGCGCCGACATCATCGCCTTGCAGGAAGTCGAGCGCCACTGGCTGCGCAGCAACGAGGACGACCAGCCGGAACTTCTTTCGCAATTGCTGCCCGATTATTATTGGGTCTATGGGCCGGCCTTCGACATGGAAGCCAGCCAACGGCATGAAGGCCGCATCGTCAACCGGCGGCGGCAATTCGGCACCATGGTGCTGTCGAAGCTGCCGGTCGTCTGGTCGCGGCTGCACACGCTGCCGCTCAGGCGCACGCTGCGTCCGCTCAACACCCGCAATGCCGCACTCGAATGCATGATCAGCACCCCTGCCGGCCCGGTGCGGTTCTTCTCGCTGCATCTGGCGCATATCGCCGCCGAGGAGCGGCTTGAGCAGATCGACTACCTGCTCGCCGAGCATCGCCGCGCGCCGTCCGAAGGCGGCCCGTGGAGCGGCACCGACGATGAGCCGGCGCGCAAGTGGAGCAATGGCGAGCCGGAGCCGAAAAACCCGCTGGCGGCGATCTGGATGGGCGACTTCAACATGGAGCCGGACAGCGCCGAATACCGGCGCATCGTCGGCAGCACGCCCTATCATCGTGGTGCCGCCTATCTCGACGGTTTCGTCGATGCCGCCGCCGTCGCCATCGAACCGACAACGGATTTCCACACCCATGTGAAGACCATCGACGGCAGGCTGGCAAAGCGCCGGCTCGACCACTGCTTCGTCGGCGGCATTTTTGCCGGGCGCGTGCGCTCGGTCAGTGCCGATATTGGCGAAATCGCCTCCGACCATTTTCCGCTCAGGGTCGACATCGACCTGGAAACGCCGATCGCCACCGGGACCGGCAGCGGATGAACCGGCGATGAGCCTATTTGTCTTTTTCGCGGTGCTTGCCGCCGCTTCCATGCATGCGATCTGGAACGCGCTGGTCAAGGTCCATCTCGACCGGTTCCTGTCGATCACGCTGATGACGCTCGGCATGGGCGCCGTGGCACTTGTGGCATTGCCTTTTGTCGAGGTGCCGAAGGCGGAGGTGTGGCCCTTTATCCTCGCCTCGGTGATCTTCCACATGGGCTACAGGACGTTCCTGATCGGCGCCTACAAGGCCGGCGATTTCGCCCAGACCTATCCGCTGGCGCGCGGCACCGCGCCGTTGCTGGCCGCTTTGGGAGGCATTGTGGTGGTTGCCGAAATGCCGGCGCCGCTCGCCATCGTCGGCATCGTTTTGTTGTCGGCGGGCACGCTGGTGCTGTCGTTTCGCGGCGGCGCACATCTGGAGAGATTGAACCTGCGCGCCGTCGGCTTCGCGCTGGGCACATCGATCTTCATCGCCAGCTACACGCTGTCGGACGGCAGTGGCGCGCGGCTCGCCGCCACCGCGTCGAGCTATGCGGCGTGGTTGTTCGTCTGCGATGCGCTGTGGGCGCTGGTGCTGTGCGTCGTCTTCCGCGGGCCGGAGGCGCTGCCGGTGCTGGCGCGCGACTGGAGAGCGGGAGCCTATACCGGCGTGCTCAGTGGCGCCGCCTACTGGATCGTGATGTGGGCGATGACCAAGGCGCCGATCGCCTCGGTGGCGTCGCTGCGCGAAACATCGATCCTGTTCGCCATGATGATTTCGGTGTTCGCGCTGGGCGAGAAGATGACGGGATGGCGAGGCGCGGCGGTGCTCAGCATCGTCGCCGGCGTGGTCGCGCTCAGGCTCGGGTAGTTACGCAATCTCCAGGTCGAACACCATCAGCCCGTCCGTGCCGCCTTGAAGCCCCGCGACCAGTCTTGCGCCGGCTCGCTCATGCGCCTCATGCACGAGATAGGCGTCGCGTGCCGCGGCATCGCGAAAGTCGATGGTGAAGCCGTGCGTGAAGCCGCGGGCGAAGGGTTCGGGACTGGCATTGGGGCTGAACTCGACCTTTTCCATGCCCTCGATCACGCGCCGCAGCGCTTCGAGATCGGCATGGACCGCCGCGCGCTCGGCGTCGGCAACGTCGTTGCGGAATCTGACGAAAACACAGTGCCTGATCATTTTTTGTCCCTTCGATTACGCCGCACGGTTTCCAGAAAAGAGGGCCGGCGGCAGCGGCTCGCGACCAAGGATCAGATCGGCGCCCTTTTCGCCAACCATGATGGTCGGCGCGTTGGTGTTGGAGGAGGGGATGCGCGGCATCACCGAAGCGTCGCAGACGCGTAAACCCTCGATGCCGCGCAGCCTTAGGTCAGGCGTCACTACGGCCATCGCGTCATGGCCCATGCGGCAGGTGCCGACCGGATGGTGGTCGGTCTTGGAACTGCGGCAGGCATAGTCGACCAGCTCGTCATCGCTCTGCAAGGCAGGTCCCGGCAGCACCTCTCGCAGCACATAAGGCTGAAGCGCCTTCTGCCGCATGATCTCGCGCGCCAGCCTGAGGCCTTTGATCGACATGTCGCGGTCGTAGGGATCGGACCAGTAGTTCGGGTCGATCAGCGGGCGGTCGGACGGATCGGCGCTGTTCAGCCGCACCGTGCCGCGCGAGCGCGGGCGCAGGAAGGCCGAGTTCAGTGTCACGCCCGGATTGTTCAGCTTCTCGACGCCGGCCTCAATGCCGGAGCCGAGGCCGAGATGCAACTGGATATCGGGAGAGGCGGCAGTCGGATCGGCGTACCAGAAGCCGCCGGTCTCAAACAGGCTGGAAGCCACCGGGCCTTTCTTCAGGAGCAGATATTGCAGGCCGGCCCACGCCGTCCAGTGCAGCTTGGCATAGTTGTCGTAGGTGTGGTCTCCGGTGCATTCGGCGATGACGAACAGGTCGAGGTGATCCTGCAGGTTGGAGCCGACACCGGGCAAATCGTGCACCGGTGTCACGCCGATCGACTTCAGATGGTCGGCCGGGCCGATGCCCGACTGCAGCAAAAGCTTCGGCGAGCCGATGGCGCCGGACGAGACGATCACCTCGCGTTCGGCGCGCAGGATCGCCGGCTGGCCGCCCGGCCTGTCGACGATCTCGACGCCGACGGCGCGGCCTTTGTCGATGACGATGCGCGTCACCAGCACGCCTGTCTTGACCGTCAGGTTCTTGCGTTCGCGGATCGGCCTGAGATAGGCGACCGAGGCCGAAGAGCGTTTTGCGTCCTTCTGCGTCAATTGGTAATAGCCGACACCCTCCTGGCTGGCGCCGTTGAAGTCGGGATTGAAGGGAATGCCCAGCTCCTGCCCGGCGCGGAAATAGGCCTCGCAGATCGGCAGCGGCGCGATCGGGTTTGACACGCCAAGCAGGCCCTGGTCGCCGTGAAAATCGTTGGCGTAACGTTGGTTGTTCTCAGCGCGCTTGAAGTAGGGCAGCACGTCGCGATAGCCCCAGCCGGCAAGGCCGTCTTCCTTTTCCCAGGCGTCGTAGTCGCGGGCGTTGCCGCGCGTGTAGATCTGGGCGTTGATCGATGAGCCGCCGCCGATCACCTTGGCCTGCGTGTACCGGAAGACGCGGTCCTGCATGTGCTTTTGCGGCACGGTCGACCAGCCCCAGGAGGCGATCCCCTTAGTCATCTTGGCAAAACCGGCCGGCATGTGGATCAGCGGATGCCAGTCCTTGCCGCCGGCTTCGAGCAGCAGCACCGAATTTGACGGATCTTCGCTCAGCCGGTTGGCAAGCACGCAGCCGGCCGGACCGGCGCCGACAATGATGTAGTCGGTCATGGCGTCACCTGTTCATAGCCTCGGCACCGACAGCGCGCCGTCGACATTGATGATCGAGCCGGTCGAAAAGCCGAGCTTGCCGCTGGCGAGCGCCGCCACGGCGGCACCGATATCTTCGCTTTCGCCCCAGCGCATTGCCGGCACCAGGCCGCCGTCGATCAGCCCGTCATATTTGGCGGTGACACCCGCGGTCATGTCGGTGCGGATGATGCCCGGCCGCACTTCGAACACGGCGATGTTTTCGATGGCAAGGCGCAGCGCCAGGTTCTTCACCCACATCGAAAGCCCGGCCTTGGAAATGCAGTAATCGGAACGTTCTGGCGAAGCCATCGCGGCGCTGACCGAGGTGATGGTGATGATCGATCTCGCACCAACGCTCGGCTGGCCGAGCATCGCTTTGGCAACGGCCTGGCTGAGGAACACGGTGCCGCGCAGGTTGATGCCGAGCACCCGGTCGAAATTTTCCGGCTTGAGCTCCAGCAGGTCGCCGCGTTCGACGGCGCCGATGCCGGCATTGTTGACCAGGCAGTCAATGCGACCGAAGGCGCCTGTTGCAGCATCGACCAGCGCGGCGTGGTCGTCGAGTTTGGCGATGTCGCTGCTGACATAGGCGAATTTCGCGCCGCGCGCGGTGATGTCGGCGGCGAGCCCGTCGGCGGCTTCGTCGGCAAGGTCGGCCACCAGAATATCGAAGCCGGCGCTGGCCAGCGCCTCGGCGCAGGCAAGGCCGATGCCGCGCGCACCGCCGGTGACGATCGCTGCCGGGCGGTTCATGTTGCGAACTCCGTCTTGCGGATGTGGTCGGCGACGCGCAGCGCCTGTGCGGCGATCGACAGCGCCGGATTGACCGCGGCCGAGTTCGTCAGGAAGCCGCCATCGACGACGAAAAGGTTGGTGTGGTCGAAAGAGCGGCAGAACGGATCGAGTGGCGAGGTCGCCGGATCGTTACCCATCTTTACCGTGCCGCACTGATGCGAGGGCGTGCGCTTGTCGAACGGCCGCGACAGCACGATCGGATAGCCGCAGGCGCGGAAATTCTCGCGCATCACCTTGGTCAGCCCGTCGAGCGACTGCATGTTGGAGCGCCGCCACTGCATGACGATGTCCGTCCCATCGACCATGATGCGGCTTTCGGCATCGGGCAGGTCCTCGCACATCAAATACCAGTCGACGGCGTGGCCGGCCATGAAATCCAGCGCGAATTTGGGCGCGCGCCTGACATTGGCCTTGAGGATGTTGCCGTCGATCTTGCCTAGAAGCTGGACGTTGCCGAGCGGTTTGCCGCCCTTGCCGTCGGATAGATAATAGTCGTTCAGCATCAGCGTCTTCTGGTAGACGGATTTGTTCCTGCGGCGCGGATCGATCGCCAGCATGGCGCTCGAATTGTGGTTCATGAAGTTGCGGCCGACCTGGTCGGAACGGTTGGCCAAGCCTTTGCCACCTCCTTTGCCCTTGGAAGAAGGGGAAGGCGAACGCAGCAGGATGGCGGCGGAATTGACCGCGCCGGCCGACAGGATGACCAGCTTCGGCGCGACTTTCTTCAGCGCACCGTTCTGGCGGTAATGGACGGTCTCGATCGTCCTGGCGTCCGGCGATGCCTCGAGATATTCGACATGGGCGCCGGTCTCGAGCCTGATGTCCTTGTCGGCAAGGGCAGCCGCCAACGGCCCGGATTGCGCGTCGATCTTCCCGGTCCCGGTGTTAGGAAACGCGTCCCACGGCGTGCTGCCGTCTTTCAGCCAGGCTTCGATGTCGACGCCGAGCGGCAGCGATGCCGGATGCAGGCCCAGGCTCTTCAACTCGGCGCGCGCACGCGCGATCGGCGGCTCGTCGGGTACCGGCCCGAAAGGGTAGGGCGTCGAGTGGAACGGCTCGGTCGGGTCTTCGCCGAGTGCACCGCGCACGCGGAAAAGCTGCTCGGCCTTGGAATACCAGGGTTCGAATTCCTCATAGGAGAACGGCCAGGCCGGCGAGATGCCGCCATAGTGCTCCATCTCCGAAAAGTCTTCCCTGCGGTAGCGGATCAGCACAGCGCCGTAGAATTTCGAATTGCCGCCGACATAGTAGTAATTGCCCGGGTTGAAAGGCGCTCCGCCGGCCTCGAGCCACATCTCCTTCGGCCGATAATGACCATCGACGAAGATGGCTCGGGTGTCGCGCGTGTGCGGCGTCGCCGGCAGCGGTGCGCCGCGCTCCAGCATCAGGATCGAGGCGCCGCTGCCGGCAAGGCCGGAGGCGATCGTGGCGCCGCCTATGCCGGAGCCGATGATGACGATGTCTGGATTTGTCATGGTCGTCAGACGATGCGTTTCTCGGTCGCCGGATCGAAGAACACCGCCTTGGTCAGGTTGAAGGCGAGCGGGGTGACCGTGCCCGGCTGGATATTGGCGTCGGCGCGCAGCCGCGCCACCACCGCCTTGCCGCCGAGATTGGTGACCGCGAAAGTATCCGAGCCGGCCGGCTCGATGACCTCGATGTGACAGTCGGCGCTGGCGATGTTCGAGGCGTTGCGTTCGGCGCCCTCGGGATCGGTCAGTGCTTCGGGGCGGACGCCGAAGATGATCGGTTTTCCCTGGAATGCCGACAGGCCGGCCGGCGCATTGGCCAGCGGCAGCGAGATCGGCTGGCGAGCCTCACGCTCCAGGACGACGGAGAAGCCGCTGCCGTTGCTGCCGATCGTCGCCGGGATCAGGTTCATCGCCGGCGAGCCCATGAAGTCGGCAACAAACAGGTTGGTCGGATTGTTATAGATTTCGGCCGGCGTGCCGAACTGCTGTACCTCACCGTCGCGCATCACCGCGATCTTGGTGGCCAGCGTCATCGCCTCGATCTGGTCGTGGGTGACGTAGACGATGGTGGTGCCGGTGGTGGCGTGCAGGCGCTTGATCTCGATGCGCATGTCGACGCGCAGCTTGGCGTCGAGATTGGACAGCGGCTCGTCGAACAGGAACAGCTTGGGATCGCGCACCAGCGCCCGGCCCATGGCGACGCGCTGGCGCTGGCCGCCGGAAAGCTGGCTTGGCTTGCGCTTCAGCAAATGGCCGATCTGCAGGACCTTCGCCACCTTGTCGATCGCCTTCTGGCGCTCGCCGGCCGGCACGCCGCGCATCTCCATGCCGAAGGCGATATTCCCGGCGACCGTCATGTTCGGATAGAGAGCGTAGCTCTGGAAGACCATGGCGATATCGCGCTTGGAGGGGTGGAGATCGTTGATCGTGCGTCCGTCGACGCGAATTTCGCCTTCGGTGATGGTTTCCAGGCCGGCAATGGTGTTGAGCAACGTGGACTTGCCGCAGCCGGAAGGCCCGACCAGCACGAGGAAGCCGCCCTTTTCGAGGTCGAGGTCGATGCCTTTCAGGATCTCGACCGATCCGAAGCGCTTCTTCAGCCCATCAATTTCCAGAAAAGCCATCCGATTATCCTTTAACGGCGCCAGCCATCAGGCCGCGCACGAAATAGCGGCCGGCGAGCACATAGACGAGGAGCGTCGGCAGCGCGGCGATCATCGCCGCCGCCATGTTGACGTTGTATTCGACGACGCCGGTCGAGGTGTTGACGACGTTGTTCAGCGCCACCGTCATCGGCATCACGTCGCCGGAGCCGGCATAGGCGGAGGCGAAGAGGAAGTCGTTCCAGATGTTGGTGAACTGATAGATCACCGTCACCACGATGATCGGCAGCGAGTTGGGCAGCATGATGCGCCGGAAGATCTGGAAGAAGCTGGCGCCGTCGATCTGCGCCGCCTTCACCAGCTCGTTCGGAAACGCTTCGTAATAATTGCGGAAGAACAGGGTGGTGAAGCCGATGCCGTAGACGACGTGGACGAACACCAGGTTCACGGTCGGATTGCCGAAGCCGAAGGTAAGGCCGGTCGCATTCTGCAGCTTGACGCCGAACCGGCCGAAGCTGCCGAGGATCGTTGCCATCGGCAAGAGGACCGACTGGAACGGGATGAAGCAGGCAAACAGCATCAGCCCAAACACCAGCGTCGCCCCGCGAAAGCGCCACTTCGTCAGCACATAGCCGTTGAGCGCGCCGAGCAGGGTCGAGATGATGACGGCCGGAACCACCATCTTGATCGAGTTCCAGAAATAGCCCTTCATGCCGACGCAGGTGAGACCCGAGCAAACTTCGCTCCACGCCCTTATCCAGGGTGCGAAGGTCGGCGCCTGCGGCAGCGCCAGCATGTTGCCGTTCTGTATCTCGTCCATGGTCTTGAACGAGGTCACCAGCATGACGAACAGCGGCATCAGGTAGAACAGCGCAAACAGCGCCAGCAGCCCGTAGATGACGATGCGATTAATAGTCCTGGCGCTGATACCGCCAGTGCCCTGGCGGGCAGGCGTTGCCAAGGCGCTCATCGCGGCTTCTCCCTGAGCTCGGAGTAGAGGTAGGGAACGATGATCGCGGTTATGGTCATCAGCATGATCACGGCGCTGGCCGAGCCGACGGCCATTTCGTTGCGTTTGAAGGTGTATTCATACATGAAGTTCGACGGCAGCCAGGCCGAGCCGCCAGGCCCGCCGCTGGTCAGCGCGACGACCAGATCGTAGGACTTGATGGCGAGATGCGCGAGCACGATCAAGGCCGAAAGGAAAATGGGCCGCAGCAGCGGGATGACGATGCGGCGGTAGAGCTGGAAGGTAGTGGCGCCGTCGATCTGCGCCGCTTTCATGATCTCGCCGTCGATGCCGCGCAGACCGGCCAGGAACATCGCCATGATGAAGCCCGACGCCTGCCAGACGCCGGCGATGACCACCGTGTAGATGACGAAATCCTTGTTCTTGATCCAGTCGAAATGGAAGCTCGTCCAGCCCCATTGGTGCAGCGTCTGCTCGAGGCCAAGGCCGGGGTCGAGGAACCATTTCCAGGCAACGCCGGTGACGATGAAGGACAGTGCCATCGGGTAGAGATAGATCGGCCGCAACATGCCTTCGCCGCGGATCTTCTGGTCGAGCAGGATGGCCAGGAACAGGCCGAGCGCCAGGCAGATGAAGATGTAGAGAAAGCCGAAAATGCCCATATTGGTGATCGACGTGTACCAGCTCGATGGCGGGTCGATGTCGAAGGTCCAACGCCACAGCCGCTGGTAGGCGCGCGGGCCGGTGATGGCATAGGACGGGAAGGTCTTGGAATTGGTGAAGGACAGATAGATCGTCCACAGGATGAAGCCGTAGACGAAGACGATGGTGATGGCGAAACTCGGCGCCAGCACGATCTTCGGCAGCGCATCCTGCAGGCGCGAACGCACCGAGGCGCGCGGACGAGCATTGTGCTCCGGCGTCAGCTTGATCTGGCTTGTCGCAACCGTACTCATGAGCTCCTCCCGTTCTGGGTCGTCCGTGCTTTCACCGCCAAGCGGGAAGACGGCCCGGTGCAGACGGGGTTTTGATCGACCGCGTGGTCGACCATATCTGCGGATTGGAACCTTCCCCGCCGGAGCGGGGAAGGTCTTTTTCGTGCGTGGCCTTACCTGGCGTCGTCGATCGCCTTGACCAGTTCGGTCACGGCCTCGTCCGAGGTCTTGATCTGGCCGTGGACGAACTTGGTCACGACATCCTTGTAGGCATTGGCGATCGCGGGCGGGGCGCCATAGCCCTGGGCCAGCGAACCGAACAACGTGCCCTTCTCGTTGGCGGCCTTAAGGTCGGCGATGCCCTTCTTGCCGCAGGCGTCGAAGTCGGTGTCCGGTACGTCGGTGCGGGCCGGAACCGAGCCCTTGACGACGTTGAAGGCCGACTGGAAGCTCTTCGACAAAGTGGCGGTGGCAAGTGCGGCTTGGGCGGCCTTGCGGTCGTCAGATACGTCGAACATGCCGAACACGTCGGAATTGTAGACGACGCTGCCGTCGGTGCCCGGGAAGCGGTAGCACAGGAAATCGGTACCCGGGATCTTGTTGGCGGCGTGGAACTCGCCTTTGGCCCAGTCGCCCATGACTTGAACCAGGGCATCCCCCTTGATGACCATGGCGGTGGCGAGGTTCCAGTCGCGGCCCGAGAAGTTCGGGTCGACATAGGTGACCAGCTTGGCGAGGTTGTCGAACGACTTCTTCATCGTGTCGGACTTGAGCGATGCGTCGTCGAGGTCGTTGAAGGCCTTCTTGTAGAACTCAGGTCCGCCGGTCGACAGCACGACCGAGTCGAACATGGTGGCTTCCTGCCAGTTCTGGCCACCGAGGGCGAGCGGAATGACGCCGGCCGCCTTGGCCTTGTCGAGCAGCGCAATAAGGTCGTCGAAGGTCTTCGGCTCGGTGCCGCCGATCTTGTCCATCACAGCCTTGTTGATCCACAACCAGTTGACCGAATGGACGTTGACAGGCACCGCGACCCATTTGCCGTCATAGACGGTAAACTTCTGCAGCGCCGCGGGAACAGCCTTGTCCCAGCCCTCCTTGACGGCGATAGCGGTGATATCGCCCATCTTGCCGGCCGCCGCATAGTCGAGCGCGGTGTAGCCGAGCATCTGGGAGGCGGTCGGCGGATTGCCTGCAGCCACCATTGCCTTCAGCGCAACCATTGCGGGGTCACCGCCACCGCCGGCCACCGGCACGTCCTTCCAGGCAAAGCCTTCCTTGGCCAGATCCTGCTTGAGCACGTTCAGAGCGGCAGCTTCGCCGCCCGACGTCCACCAATGCAGCATCTGGACTTCCTTGACGTCCTCGGCATGGGCCGCGAACGCAACGCCCGATGCGAGAGCCGTCCCGATAAGCAGTTTGCGCAACATGTACTTCCTCCCTTGTTGAACTTACACGACCGGCGGATGCCCACCGGGTTCTTCCCAACTCAGCCGACCCACCATCCGGTGCGCTGGCCGCGATGAAACTGGATTGTCTTTTCCTCGGTATAATCCTCGACGGCGCGCTTGCCGAGTTCGCGTCCGAGACCGGACTGCTTGTAGCCGCCGAAAGGCAGCTCGGGATAACCCTCCATGAACGTGTTCACCCAAACGGTTCCCGAACGCACATTCCGCGCCACCGACATGCAGGTATCGATGCTGGCGCTCCACACGCCCGCCGACAGACCATAGGGCGTGTTGTTGGCGATGTGCAACGCCCTTTCAATCGATTCAAAAGTCAGCACCGAGAGCACCGGACCGAACACTTCCTCGCGCGCAATGGCCATGTCTTCGGTGACGTCGCGAACGATGGTCGGATCAAGATACTGGCCGGCGCTCGAAGCAAGCTGCTTGCCGCCGCTATAGATCCGGCTGCCCTCGTTTTCCGCTGCCGTCACGTAGCCGGTGACCTTGGCCACATGGTCGGCGGAGATCATCGCGCCGACCTTGGTGCGATCGTCGAGCGGGTCGCCGACGGTCACCTTGGCAGTCAGCGCCTTTACTGCGCCGAGGAACTCGTGGGCGATCGCCTCATGGACGATCAGCCGGCTGCCGGCATTGCAGCATTCGCCGGCGTTGAAGAAGCCGCCGAATACCGCCGCGTCGGCGGCGGCTTCGAGGTCGGCATCGGGAAAGACGATCTGGCCGTTCTTGCCGCCGAGCTCCATCGAGACTTTCTTCAGCGAGTTGGCGGCAGACGCCATGGTCATCTTGCCGACGCGGGTGGAGCCGGTGAACGACACCATCTCGACCAGCGGGTGGCTGACCATCGGTGCGCCGACATCGGTGCCCAGCCCGGCAAGGATGTTGACGACGCCGTCCGGCAGACCGGCCTGCATCAGGATCTCGCCGAGAACGAACGTCGAGGCCGACGTCATTTCGCTCGGCTTGACCACCGCCGTGCAGCCGGCAGCGAGCGCGAAGGGCAGTTTCTGGCTGACGATCAGGAAGGGAAAATTCCACGGCGTGATGATCGAGACGACGCCGATCGGTTCGCGCAGCACGACACCGAGCATCGCATCGCCGAGATTGGCGTAGCTTTCGCCGTGAAGCGTGCGGGCGAGTGCCGCGGCATAGCGCCAGATGTCGACGGCGCCGCCGATCTCGCCGCGCGCCTGGGCGATCGGCTTGCCGGATTCCAGTGCATCGAGCCGGGCAATGTCCTCGAGCCGCGCCTCGATCAGGTCTGCCGTTTTGAGCAGGATCGCGGCGCGCTCGCCGGCCTTCACGCGCGGCCACGGGCCGGTCTCGAAGGCCTTGTGCGCGGCCTGTACCGCCGCCTCGACATCCGCCGCGCCGGCTTGCGCATAGCGCGAAACGGTGAAGCTGTGGCCGGGGCTGCTGCGCTCCAGCGTGCGGCCGTCCTGGGCATCGACGAACTTGCCGTCGATCAGCAACCGGTAGCTTTTCGGCGCTGCGGCTGCCTCGGCGGGCATAGCAATGTTGAGGGGCGCGTTCATGTGATTTCCAGGTTCTGCTCGCATTTTATGATCTCGAGAACGCCGGCTTCTGCTTGGCTTTGAAAGCCTCGACGCCGGCCCTGAGATCGCTTGTCAGCGCGATGAAGCCGCTGGCCAGCGCTTCGGTCGCGGCAGCACTCTCTTCGCCTTCGGCAATGGCAATCATCAGCTTGGCGGCCTCGGTCGCCAGCGGCCCGCGCTCGGCGATCTTGCCGGCCCAGGCCCTGGCTTCGGCGAACGCCTTACCGGTCTCAACCACCCGGTCGACGATCCCCAGAGTCATCGCCTCGATTGCCAGAAACACCTCGCCGCCGAGCGCCATCCGCCGCACCGCCTGTGCGCCGAAGCGGCGCACGGCGCGCTGTGTGCCGGACCAGCCGGGAACGACGCCGATCGAGGTCTCGGGGAAACCCAGCTTCACCTGTGTTTCCGCTACGCGGAAGTCGCATGCAGCCGCCAGTTCCAGCCCACCGCCCAGCGCATGGCCGGCAAGCACGGCGATCGTCGGCTGCCGCAGCCGCGCCAGCCGATCGAAGACGCGGTGACCGTAGCGCACCCATTGCACCTGGAAATCGACAGCGCTCATGGCTGCCCAAGCCTCGACGTCGCCACCGGCGCAAAAGCCCTTGCCCTCGCCGCAGATCAGCACGACGCGGACGCCTTCCGCCGTCTCGGCCTCGTCGAGTGCTTCTTCGAGCGCCCGCAGCATCGGGATGTCGAGCGCGTTGAATTTCTCCGGCCGGCGCAGCGTGACAATGCCGATGGCGCCGTCAGTTTCAAAGGTGACGAGACGCTCAGCCATGCGCGCCTCCAAGCGAGGCGCCGCCATTGAGCGACAGGCCGATCGGCCGGTCCCGGTAGAGCGCCTCCGGCGTCGTCTTCAGATCGTTGGCGACGGCGAGTGGGATCTCGGCCTGCGCCAGCACATCGCGCTCCAAGTCTACACCTGGCGCCAGCTCGGTCACCATCAGCCCTGCCGGCGTCAGCTTCATCACGCAGCGCTCGGTAACATAGGTGATGTCCTGTCCCTGGGCGACGGCACGCTTCCCGGAGAATGAGATGTGCTCGACCTCGCCGACGACTTTCTTGACCTTGCCTTCCTGGTCGATGCGGATGCCGCCATCGTCCAGCGACAGCTTGGCGCCGGCATTGAAGAAACCAGAAAAGACGATCTTCTTCGCCCGCGCGGTGATGTCGACGAAGCCGCCGGCGCCGGCGGTGACATGCGGCCGCGCCGAAAGCCTGGAGACGTTGACCGAGCCGTGGCGGTCGATCTGCAGGAAGGACAGCAGCGAGGCGTCGAAGCCGCCAGCCTGGAAATAGATGAACTGGTGTGGCGAGGGCATGAAGGCGTCGGCGTTCGACGAGCAGCCGAACTTGAAGTCGAGCAGCGGCACGCCGCCGACCGCGCCCTGTTCGATGACCCAGGTGACCTTGCCGTGCTGGCCTTCCTCGAGCAGGATGCGCGGCACATTGGCCGAGATGCCGAAGCCGATATTGACCGCCATGCCGTCGGCAAGCTCCATGGCGACGCGCCGGGCAATGACCTTCTGGACATTCATTTCGGCGTTGCGAAAGCTCGACAGCGGCCGGAAGATCTCGCCGGAGATGGCCGGATCGTAGGGCGTCAGCGTCGTCTGCAACTGGTCGGGTGCCACGACGATATGGTCGACCAGCACGCCGGGCACGCGCACATCGTGCGGCTTCAGCGTGCCGTTCTCGACGACGCGCTTGACCTGCGCGATGACGATACCGCCATTGTTGCGGGCGGCCAGCGCCTGTTCGAGGCCGCCGAGATAGGCGCCTTCATGCTCATAGGTGAGGTTGCCGCGCTCGTCGGCGGTGGTGGCGCGAATGATCGCGACCTGAGGTACGATCGAGCGGAAATAGAGCCACTCCTCGCCATCGAACTGCTGCACCGAAACGATCGGCTCGCTGGCGGCAGCATTCATGGCGCAGCCCTGGTGGCGCGGGTCGGCAAAGGTGTCGAGCCCGACCTTGGTCAGCACGCCGGGGCGCTTGGCGGCGGCCTCACGATGCATGTCGAACAGGATACCGGACGGCACGTTGTAGGCGGCGACCGTATTGTCGCCGATCATCTTCCAGATCTGCGGCGGCTCGGACGAGGACGGCCCGGACGGATAGGAGCCGCACAAAGTGCGCTTCAGCAGGCCGGGCTTGGCTAAGTGATCGATGCCCTTGATGCCGTACATGTCACCGGCGGCGATCGGATGCAGCGTCGTGATATCCTTGGGATGCCCATCTGCGTCGAAGCGCTCGCCGATAGCAGCAAGCACCGCATCCGGGCAGCCGAGGCCGCTCGACGACGACACGGAAACGACCATCCCATCCCTGATCAGACCGGCAGCCTCAGCCGCGGAGACGAGCTTGCTCACCCAGCACTCCCGAGCTTCGGGTCGATGGCAACGGCCTTGCCGGACCTGGCCGACTGCAATGCCGCTTCGGCCGCGGTCAGCGACCAGACGCCGTCCTCGCCGGTGGCGGAAGGCTGGCCCTCGCCGCGGATCGCCGCATGGAATTGGCGCAGCGAACGGGCATAGAGGTCTTCGCGGTCGAAGCTCAATTCCTCCTCGCCCGTTGCCGTTCGCAGCAACATCGAGCCGACCGGCTTCTGCGTCATTACGTCCCTGGCGATCAGCGAGCCTTCGCTGCCATGCACCTCGAAGCCGGTGCCGGCGAATTTGGTGGTGAAGCCCTCATGCGACTGGGCGATGACGCCCCGTCCGAAGCGCCAGAGGCACATGGCACCGTCTTCCAGCCCGCCGGCGGCCATGCCGGCCGATTGCGTGAAGGCCGAAATCTCCACCGGATCGTCGCCGAGCACGAAGCGCAGCGTGTCGGCATCGTGGACGGTGATGTCGAGCACCACGCCGCCGCCGGCGTCCGGCCTGGTGATGCGCCAGCCCTGCAGGTTTTCCGGCAGATAGACAGAGTGGAAGACGCGTGCGGCGATCGGCCTGCCGATGCGGCCGGCGGCGATCGCTGCGCGCATCGCCCGATGCGAGCCGGCATTGCGCAGATGGTGATTGGTGCCGAGCACGACGCCGGCAGCCCTGGCGGCGGCGACCATCTTGCGGGCGTCGGCGCTGGTCAGCGCCAGTGGTTTTTCGCAAAGCACATGCTTTCCCGCCTCGATGGCGGCGAGTGCCTGTTCGAGATGCAATTCGTTGGTGGTCGAGATGTAGACGGCGTCGATGTCGGATTTGAGCAGGGTGTCGAGCGCCGAGACCGCCGCCGGAATGCGGTTTTCGCTGGCGTAGGTGGCGGCGCGCTCCGGGCTGGAGCTCATCACCGCGGCGATCTCGCCGTCCGGCTGCGCGCGGATGGCGCCGATCATGAATTGCCTTGCGATCGTGCTGGCGCCGATCAATCCCCATCGGACGGTCATGCCGCGTCCCCCACTCCCGCACGCCGAGTTCCATCGCGATCGGGGCCGCAGCTTTCCCTGACCACGAGGTTGACGGCGCCGATATGATCCTCGGCGCGCGTGGTGCGCGACTGGATCATCTTCAGCACGACATGGGCGGCGCGCTCGCCGAGCCCGGCGGTGTTCACCGAGACGCTGGTCAGCGCCGGCATATAGTGCTCGGCCTCGGCGACGTCGTCGAAGCCGACGACGGCAAAATCCACACCGGGTTCCAGGCCACGCTTGCGCAGCGCCAGCAAGACGCCGAAGGCGACGGCATCGTTGAAGCAAAGCGCCGCGGTCGGCGGCGCGGCCATGGCGAGTGCGGTTTCCAGGCAGGCTATGCCGCCCTTGCGGCTGGTTTCGCCCTCGAAGACGAGCCTGTCGGCCGGTGTGATGCCGAGCGCTTCACAGGCCGCGCGAAAGCCGCCCAGCCGCTCGTGGTAGACGACAAGGTCGGACGAGCCGCCGAAGAAGGCCAGCCGGCGGTGGCCCTTGCCGATCAGATGGGCTGTGGCAAGATAGGCGCCGCGATGATTGTCGGGCGTGATCACCGGGATGCGGCTTTCGGGGAGGCGGCGCATGACGAAGACGACCGGAACGCCTGCGGTCTCAAGGCGGCGGAACGCGCCAGGTGTGGTGCCGCGCGCCGGCGACACGACGAGCCCGGCGACACCCTGCTCCATCAGCGATTTCAGCACCTCTTCCTGGCGCACCGGGTTTTCAGCCGTATTGGCGATGAAAGGCACAATGCCGGCCGACTGGAAGACGCGCTCCATGCCGACCGCCAATTCGGCGAAAAACGGATTGGTGAGATCGTTGATGACCATGCCGATGACGTTGGAATGGGCCTTGCGCAGATTGGCGGCGCCGCGGTTGTAGACATAGCCGACATCCTCGATCGCCTTGCGCACCTTGAGCGCGGTCTCAGGCCGGATCAGCCCGCTGCCTTGCAGCACGAGCGATACCGTCGATTTGGACACGCCCGCCTCGCGGGCGATGTCGAGTATCGTTGCTTTGGCCCGGCTGGCCATCCAGATGCGTCCTCCCGGTCGGCTTCTTGTATGAATTTATTGGAACGTTCTAATCCCTGCTGTGGATTTGAGTCAATCGCGTTTTTGGGAATTCGGAGAAATGCATAATCTGCAGGCGGAATTCGGCACGGCACAGGGCTTCTCCCGCTGCAATGCAGCAATCCAGCCCGTGCGAGACAGGGCAACAAAATATCTTGATTTATTGGAACGTTCCATTTAAGCAGCCGTGAAGGGAGAGGAGCCATGGACATCACCTTGCCCGGGGAGGGCGGCCGCGGCACCCGCTACCGGCTCGTCGGCCAGCCGGTGCAGCCCGTGGCCGGCGCGCGGTTCTCGCGCATCGCCTACGCTGCCGCCCATGTTGTCGCCAATCCGCTCGCCATGAACGATCCGTGGTCCAGGCCCGCGGTCGACTGGGACAAGACGATGGCGTTTCGCCATCATCTGTGGCGGCTCGGCTTCCGCGTCGCCGAAGCGATGGACACCTCACAGCGCGGCATGGGTTTCGACTGGGCAAACGCCAGGGAACTGATCCGCCGCTCGATTATCGAGGCGCGAAGCGTCGATGGCGCCGATCTCGCGTCGGGCGCCGGCACCGACCATCTGGCGCCGGGGGCCGCGAGCACGCTCGACGATGTCGTCGCGGCCTATGAAGAGCAGTTCGGCTTCATCGAAGGCCTTGGCGGCAAGGCGATCATGATGGCCAGCCGGGCGCTGGCGGCGGTCGCCAAGGGTCCCGAGGATTATATCGGCGTCTATGACCGCATCCTGTCCCAGGCGTCCGGCAAGGTGATCCTGCACTGGCTGGGAGACATGTTCGACCCGGCGCTGAAAGGCTACTGGGGGAGCAAGAATTTCGAGACCGCGCTCGATACGGTGGTCGCGCTCGTCGGACACCATGCCGGCAAGGTCGAAGGCATAAAGATATCGCTGCTCGATGCCGGCAAGGAGATCGCGCTCAGGGACCGGCTGCCCGACGGCGTGGTGATGTTCACCGGCGACGACTTCAATTACCCCGAGCTGATCGCCGGGGACGGCGAGAGACATTCGCACGCGCTGCTCGGCATTTTCGATGCCATCGCGCCGGTCGCCAATGCGGCGCTGGCAAAGCTGGCCGCCGGCGACCGCGCCGGCTATGACGCGCTGATGGCCCCGACAGTGCCGCTGTCGCGCAAAATCTTCGAGGCGCCGACCGAATATTACAAGGCCGGCATCGTCTTCATGGCATGGCTGAACGGCCACCAGGAGCATTTTTCGATGGTCGGCGGCATGCAATCGGCGCGCGGCATCCGTCACTATGCCGATGTCTTTCGACTTGCCGATCAGGCGGGGTTGCTGGCCGAGCCGGAACTCGCCATCGCCAGAATGACAAGCCTCTGCGCGGTAGCGGGCGTCTGATTGCAAGACGTTGCAGCGTGCGATCCATAAGCCTGGTTTGGGTGGTTTTGCGATTTGCCTTGTCTGGGCAAATCTGTATGCGGTATGCGTCCGGCAGGCAGAGAAGCCGATCCGGCGCTCTGCCGGCCAACTGGCATAGCTGCCGTTCTGCATTGGGGTAAGCTGATGACCTTCGACCTTCAGGGCAAGCGCGTTTTCGTGGCCGGACATCGCGGCATGGTCGGCTCGGCCATCCTGCGCAGATTGGCCGACGAGGATTGCGAGGTCTTGACCGCCTCGCGCGCCGAGCTCGATCTTCTCGACCAGGCCGGCGTGCGGCGCTGGATGGCCGACCACAAGCCGGATGCGGTGGTGATGGCGGCGGCCAAGGTCGGCGGTATCCTGGCCAACAACAGGCTTCCTGTCGATTTTCTGCAGGACAACCTCGTCATGCAGAACAATGTCATCGAGAGCGCCTTTCGTAACGAGGTGCAGAAGCTGCTGTTTCTCGGTTCCTCCTGCATCTATCCCAAATTCGCAGCGCAGCCGATCTCCGAGGACGCCTTGCTAACCGGCCCGCTCGAACCCACCAACGAATGGTATGCGATCGCCAAGATCGCCGGGCTGAAACTGTGCCAGGCCTATCGGCGCCAATACGGCGTCGACTACATCTCGGCGATGCCGACCAATCTCTACGGTCCGGGCGACAATTTCGACCTCAATTCCAGCCATGTCGTGCCCGCTCTGATGCGCAAGGCGCACGAGGCCAGGCGCGCCGGCCGCAAGACCTTGGAGGTGTGGGGCTCGGGCACGCCGATGCGCGAGTTCCTGCATGTCGACGACGCTGCCGACGCTCTGGTCTGGCTGCTGAAGAATTATGCGGGCGACAGCCACATCAATGTCGGTTCGGGGCAAGACATCACCATTGCCGACCTTGCCCGCACCATCGTGTCGGTCGCCGGCGCCGATGCCACAATCACATTCGATCCGACGAAGCCGGACGGCACGCCGCGCAAGCTGATGGACGTGTCGCGCCTGTTCGCCACCGGCTGGCGCCCGCGCCACTCACTGCGCAGCGGATTGGAACAGACCTATGCCTGGTTTCTTGAGCACGTCGAAACCGGCGATCTCCGCCTCGGCGCTGCCTGAGGCTGGTATTGGCGAGCTCGGCATCAGGACTGATGAGCCGGAAACGCCCGCCGATGAGAATACTGACGGCCAATTGACGGATTATCTGGATGGTGGGCGTGACAGGGATTGAACCTGTGACCCCTGCAATGTCAATGCAGTGCTCTCCCGCTGAGCTACACGCCCATCCGAAGCCGCGCATACACCATTTTTGGTTCAGCGCGTCAATAGCGGGAAAAGGGAAAGAATGACCGGCTTGTCGCGTCGGTTAAAGACGCGACAAAAGCGCGTCAGGCGGCCTGCAGCATCTTTTCGACTTCGTTGACGAGGTCGCGCAGATGGAACGGCTTCGATAGTACCTTGGCGTCTTTCGGCGCCTTGGAATCGGGGTTCAGCGCAACGGCGGCAAAGCCGGTGATGAACATCACCTTGAGGTCGGGATCGATCTCGGTGGCGCGGCGGGCGAGCTCGATGCCATCCATCTCCGGCATGACGATGTCGGTCAGAAGCAACGAAAAGGGTTCCTCGCGCAGCCGCTCATAGGCGCTGGCGCCATTGTCGAAATCGCTGACCTGATAACCGGCGCGCTCCAGCGCCTTGACGAGGAACCGGCGCATGTCGTCGTCGTCTTCCGCCAGCAGAATGCGTGCCATCTTGTCCCGTCCGAATCACCCAACCGACAATGCCGTTCGGCAAGCCCGTTAACCATGCTGTATATGAGGAGGCGACGGTAAACATCAAGTGAACGTTGGGCGCACAATCCTGTTTTGGCTTGCGCTTCGGCGGCTGGACATGCGGGCGGCGAGGTGGCACTTTCCTATCATGATGCATTGGTATTTCCGGGTTCGTTCAAATTGAAAACGGCAGCCGAGGATTTTTCGGTCGTTCCACCCTTCGAAATCCGATCGGGCGCCGAACAGCGCGTTCCCTTCCTCTTCAACTCGCCGCATAGCGGCCGCTACTATCCGGACCGGTTCATGGCGATGGCCAAGCTGGACCGCAACGCCATCCGCCGCTCCGAGGACTGCTATGTCGAGGAATTATTCGGCGGTGCCGTCGCGCTCGGGGCGCCGATGCTGGCGGCAAACTTCCCGCGCGCCTATCTCGACGTCAACCGGGAGCCGTGGGAACTCGACCCGCGCATGTTCGCCGAACCGGTGCCATCCTTCTGCAACATCCGCTCGGCGCGGGTGGCCGGCGGGCTCGGCACCGTGCCCAAGCTGGTCGGCGAGGGGCTTGACATCTATTCCGGCCGCTTGCCGCTGGCAGAAGCCGTCGCGCGCATCGAAGCGGTCTACAAGCCCTATCACGAGACGCTGAAGCGGCTCTTGACCAGAACGCATGCGCGCTTCGGCTACGCCGTGCTGATAGACTGCCACTCGATGCCGGCAAGCATAAGAGTTGGCGACAGCGGATTGCGGCCGGACTTCATCGTCGGCGACCGTTTCGGCATCTCCGCCGCGGCGGCGTTGACCGAGACGGCGATCGGCCTGCTCACCGGCATGGGCTACAGCGTCGCCCACAACAAGCCCTACGCCGGCGGCTTCATCACCGAGCATTATGGCCGTCCGGTGCGGCATCTGCATGCGCTGCAGATCGAGGTCAATCGCGGGCTCTACATGAACGAGCGGACGTTCCAAAAGTCGGCCGGGTTCGATGCGCTCGCCGACGACCTGGCACGGTTTTCGGCCGAGCTGATGGCGATGCCGGATCACCATTTCGTCGATCTGCCGTTGGCTGCCGAATAGCGCCGAATCGCGGCATTCGCCGCTCATGAGGCAGCGTAAAAAAAGACCGTATCGTTTGCACGACACGGTCGAAGTCTAGGGAGGAAACGCCCAAGGAGGGCATGGACAGGAACCCCTGTCCGAGAACAAACGTATTGTGCGCTGCACAAATGTCAAGGCGCGTTCCGGCTTTTTAATTCACTGTGAAGTGGAAATTGCATTTCCGTGATGACTGCGTTGCATTTGAGCAACAGTTGACACTGCGCGAAAGTCTCTGAACGCCCTTGTTTCGGCAAAAAACCCCCTTGTTTCGGCATAAAACCATGGGGCAAACGGGCATCTCAGACATGCTGGAGCGGGAGAATCAGTTGGACATCAGCATCGAGTTCATGCGGCGCATTGCGCGTGCCGCCGCAGCCGAGACCTTGCCGCGCTTCCGCAATCAGGGCGCGGTCGCCAACAAGGAGCATGGCAGCTTCGACCCGGTCACCGAGGCCGACCGTGAGGCCGAGCGCGCCATCCGGGCGCTGATCAACGCGCAATACCCCGATCACGGAATTCTCGGCGAGGAACATGGCAGCGAAAACATCTCCAGCCGGCATGTCTGGGTGATCGATCCGATCGATGGCACACGCGCCTTTATTTCCGGCCTGCCGGTATGGGGCACGCTGGTCGGGCTGACGGTCGACGGCGATGCCGTCGCCGGCATGATGTCGCAGCCCTTCACCGGCGAGCTGTTCTACGCCAATGCCTCCGGCTCGCATTATGAGGGCCCGGGCGGCCCGCGAAAACTCACGACGCGCAAGACGACAAATCTCGCCGAGGCGACGCTGTTCACCACCACGCCGGCTCTGTTCAAGGGCGACGCGCGTCTGCGCTATGACCTGTTCGAGAAACAGGTCCAACTCGCCCGCTACGGCACCGACTGCTACGCCTTCGCCATGGTGGCGGCGGGCAGCGTCGATATCGTCGCCGATCCCGGATTGAAGCCCTACGACATCGTGGCGCTGATCCCGATCATCGAGAAGGCGGGCGGCGTTGTCACCACCTTCGAAGGCGGGCCGGCGGAAAAGGGCGGCGACATCCTGGCGGCGGCGACACCGGAGCTGCACGCGGCAGCAATGGCGGCGCTGCGCGGCTGAGATTGGGCATTGCTGCCCAGGCGAGATCGTTGCCATACCTCCTAACAGGATGATGTCAGTTGGCATGCGCTATGGAACGCTGTCAGCGGGGAGGACAATAGATGCCGAGGCAGCCAGCAGCCAGCCATTCCGATGCTCCGGCGGACGGGCGGAGCGATTTCGACTTCTTCTTCGGGCGCTGGACCGTCGGCCATCGAAGGTTGCAGAAGCGGCTGCAGGGCGACAGCAACTGGGATGTGTTTGGCGGCACGTGCGACGTGCGGGCGATCCTTGGCGGCCTCGGCAATGTCGACGACAATTGGATTGAATTGCCCGGCGGGCCCTATCGCGCCGCCACCCTGCGGACCTTCGACCCGGCGGCGAGGCAATGGTCGATCTGGTGGATCGACGGCCGCAATCCGTCGACCATCGATGTTCCGATGCGCGGCACTTTCGTGGCGGGCGTCGGCACGTTCCTGTGCGAAGATGTCTTCGACGGCCAGCCGATCCAGGTCCGCTTCCTGTGGTCGCGGATCACGGACAGGTCGGCACGCTGGGAGCAGGCCTTTTCGCCGGACGGCGGCAAGACATGGGAGACCAACTGGATCATGGATTTTGCCCGCATGGCCTGAAGCCGGACAAGGTATGTGGCTCAGACGTCCCCGGTTCCGGGGATGAAGGCGTCAAATGCCGCAAGCAGCTGCTCGCGATAGAGGTCGGTTTCCTGGAGGATCTCATGGCGGGCGCCGTCGATCATCAGCAACGAGCCGACACGCAGACGTCTGGCATAGGCTTCGACTGCCCTGGTCGAGACGACCTGGTCGGCGCCGGCGGCGATCATCAGCAAGGGAACCTGGATCTTGGCCATGAAATTCGGGTCGCTGACGATTAAGGACGCCTCCGTCGCCGCCCTCAGCCAGCGGATCGTCGGCCCGCCGAGCGCCAGCTGCGGATAGGTTTCATAGATCAGCGTGTTGCGCCGATAGCGCGCCGGGTCGCTGGTCAGCTTGTTTATGGCGAAGGGCACTGTTTCCTTCGGCCGCGGACCCCATGCGGCATAGAGTCGGCCAAGGCCGAGCAGACAGAACAGCGAACAGATGCGGCGAACGGTTTTTATCGAAGCCGGCAGGTCGGGTACGGTGAAGAACGGCGCGATCAGCACCATGCGGCGCACGCGGTTCGCCATTGAGGGCGCAGCGAGTAGCGCAATCACCGCCCCGGCCGAATGGGCCAGTATGTAGTAGGGTCCCCGGCAATCGGGCAGCACGATCTCCTCGAAGAACTGCTCCAGATCGCCGGTATAGTCGAAGAAGCTCCTGACGTAGCCGCGCTGGCGGTCGCCGATCAGCCGGTCGGAAGCGCCCTGGCCGCGCCAGTCAAGGCTCGCCACGCCGAAGCCCCGGTCGGCAAGGTTGCGAATAGTCTCGAAATACTTCTCGATGCACTCGTTGCGGCCGGTCAGGACGACCACGGTGCCCTTCATCGGACGGCTGACCGCGGCAAACAGCCCATAGCGGATCTTCTTGCCGTCGCGCGTGGTGAAGAAGCCGCCGACTGCGTTTTCCGGCAGCGGATTGCCTGGAGTCTCATGGAAGGGCGGGGTCTGGTGGAAGAGATCGGTCATACGGTGTTTGGTTTGGGGTCGGTGCCGGCATGGGCGCAAGTTAGGCATAGACGCCCATGCGCCAAAAGCAAAGGAATTCGGGACGCCGGGGAGGTCGACCCAGGCAGCAAACAAGTGAGGCCGGAAGCAGCCTTGGGCATGCTTCCGGCCTCTGTCGACCCGGGAGGAAGGGACGTTACACCCGGTTCGGCCTCGTCGCGTCGCTTTCTCCGGCGACCTGTTCCTGATCTCGAGAACAGTTTTAGTGCCGCCTGGCTGAACGCTCGCCGAAGCCGCGGTTCATCTGCCGTTCATCGGCTTCGGGACGGTCCGGGAGCGCGATCCGGTTCGGTCGCTCGAAAATCTTGAAATGCCTTCGCCCGCTTCCCAAATTTATCGTGCGGCCGCCAATGTCGGGGCCGCTGGCCTATCCGGAACGCCGTCACGGGTTTCGCACCGGCCATACGCAAACCTTGTTGCTCAACAGGAGAACACACTATGCGTCACGTTGATTTTTCCCCACTCTACCGTTCGACCGTCGGTTTCGACCGGCTGTTCACAATGCTCGATTCGCTTGCGCAGCCGGAAGGCCAAACCTATCCGCCCTACAATATCGAACGCACGGGCGAGGATGCCTATCGCATCTCGATGGCTGTGGCCGGCTTCTCGGAAGATGAGATTTCGATCGAAGCTCACCGCAATGTGCTGACCGTCAAGGGTGAGCGCAAGGAGGAAGGCAATGGCGAAGGTTCCGAACTGCTCTATCGCGGTATCGCCAGCCGAGCCTTCGAGCGCCGCTTCCAGCTTGCCGATCACGTCGAGGTCATCGGCGCCGCGCTGAAGAACGGCCTGCTCTTCGTCGACCTCAAGCGCAACATTCCCGAAGAGCTGAAGCCGCGCAAGATCGCGATCACCTCGGCTCCGGCCAAGGCCAAGCAGATCGAGGCTAAGACCGCCGCCTAAGTCAGGCAGCTAAACTCCTCCTGGGACGCCAACTCCCCGGGAAAAAGGGGCGGTGCAGCAATGCACCGCCCTTTGTTGCTGGCGGGTAAGGCTTGCTATCCGGCGAGCAGGTAGCCGAAACGGTCGACCTCATCGGCCGTGGTCGCGAAGCTGGTGACGAAGCGATAGAGCGCTTCGTCCTCGCCGATATGGCCGTCGTAGCCGAGCGGCCTGTGCCAGTCGTAGAAAGCCGCGCCTGCCGCTTGCACTCTTTCGGCCTCGGACTTTTTCATGACCGCGAAGACCTCGTTTGCCTGCGGCAGCCAAGCCAGACGCGCTGAAGGGGAATCCTCGATCGCCGCGGCAAGCCGTGCCGCCATGGCATTGCCGTGCCGTGCCGTGTTGAGCCATAGCCCACCCCTAAAATAAGCATCGAATTGCGCGGCGATGAAGCGCGATTTCGAGAAGAGCTGGGCGGCGCGCTTCCGCAAAAAGGCCAATTCCTTGGCTCGCTCGAGATCGAACAGCACGATCGCCTCGGCGCACCAGCAGCCATTCTTGGTGCCGCCGAAGGAGAGGATGTCGACGCCGTGCTTCCAGGTCATCTCCGCTGGCGTTGTTTCCAGAGCGACGAGCGCATTGGCAAAGCGAGCACCGTCCATATGTAGCGGCAGCCTGTGCTGCTTTGCGATCGCCGAAATCCTGGTGATTTCGTCAAGTGTGTAGACGGTGCCGACCTCGGTCGACTGGGTGATCGAAACAGCCATCGGCCGCCCGGAATGGACGTTTTCGGATGCGAAACGGTCCACCGCCCTTTCCAGATTGCCGGCATCGATCTTGCCGAGTGCGCCGTCGACTGTATAAAGCCGCGAACCGCCCGTGAAATATTCCGGTGCACCGCATTCGTCCTCGATGACATGCGCTTCGCGATGGCAGAAGGAAATGCCGCCTGGCTTGTGGTAGGCGGTCAGCGACAGCGAATTGGCAGCGGTGCCGGTGGCCACAAAAAACACCGCGACCTCGCGTTCGAAGATTTCATTGAAGCGCTGGTGAACTGCCGTGTCGAGGGCACCGTCGCCATAGGCGGTGGAGAAGCCGTCGGCATGGGCCGACAGGCCGGCAGCGATACGGGGATGGGCGCCTGCCCAATTGTCGGAAGCGAAAATCATGCGTCTGCCTATGCTGGGGAAATCAGTGCGAGCTTGGCCGCTTTCGCATGCCGGCCGCAAGGGGCAGATACCGAAAATCCGCTAAAGCCTGCGAAACGCATGAGCGTACATGCAGCGCCTGAAGCTTACGCTGTCGCCGCGTTTTGCGCAATTTTCTGTCGCCAAAGCCTCAAGAATTTTGTGAATCGGTCTTGTATGCGCCGCAGATTTCTGTCATAAAAATTTAGGACAGTAGTGCTGTCTTATTTTGTCGCACAAAACTGGCCGCATTGGCATATGATTGGCCTCTGCGGCCGTTGCTGCGAGCGACAGCTAGACAGCCTGGCTCTGGCCTGTACGAATACCATATGCGAACCATGCGGAAAGCCGCACGGTCGGCAAGAATTTCGCAAGACGTGCCGCAAGATTGAAAAGGAAGCCACGCGCTTCCCGACGGAAACCAGCGCCCGAAGGGGACGGAACGGAGGACAGGACGATGACGGACATGACGCCATCTGCGACGAAGGCCGCGCAGACGAAAGCGGCAGCCGTCAAAAATCTGCGAACCAACACCGGCTATGCCGCGCACGGCCTCTACGATCCGCGCAACGAGCACGATGCCTGCGGCGTCGGCTTCATCGTTAACATGAAGGGCGTGAAGTCGCATCAGATCGTGGAGGACGGCCTTGCCGTGCTCGAAAACCTGACGCATCGCGGCGCCGTCGGCGCCGATCCGCTGATGGGCGACGGCGCCGGCGTGCTGGTGCAACTGCCGGACCGCTTCTTCCGCGAGGAGATGGCCAAGCAAGGGGTCGAACTGCCGAAGCCCGGCCACTACGCCGTCGGCCATGTGTTCATGCCGCGCGACCCGGAGCTGCAGGCGCATATCGAAGGCATCATCGCCGAGGTGGCACAGCTCGAGGGCCAGCCGCTGCTCGGTTTTCGCGACGTGCCGGTCGACAATTCGTCGCTGTCCAAGGCGGCCGACATCGCCGCTTCCGAGCCGGTGCACCGGCAGGTGTTCCTGGGCCGCGGCGCCGAGATCGAGAACGACGATGATTACGAGCGGCGGCTCTACATTCTGCGCAAGGTCATTTCCGGCCGTATCCACGAGGAGACCAAAGGCGTCGACAACGGCTTCTATGTCGTCTCGATGTCGTCGCGGACCATCGTCTACAAGGGCATGTTCCTGGCCTATCAGGTCGGCGCCTATTACAAGGACCTGACCGACCCGCGTTTCGAGACGGCGCTGATCCTGGTCCACCAGCGCTTCTCGACCAACACGTTCCCGTCGTGGAAGCTGGCGCATCCCTACCGCATGGTCGCCCATAATGGCGAGATCAACACGCTGCGCGGCAACGTCAACTGGATGGCGGCGCGCCAGGCCTCGGTCGATTCCGAACTGTTCGGCAACGACATCTCGAAGCTGTGGCCGATCTCCTATGAAGGGCAGTCGGACACTGCCTGCTTCGACAATGCGCTCGAATTCCTGACGCAGGGCGGCTATTCGCTCGCCCATGCCATGATGATGCTGATCCCGGAAGCCTGGGCCGGCAACAAGCTGATGGGGCAGGACCGCAAGGCCTTCTACGAGTATCACGCAGCACTGATGGAGCCGTGGGACGGGCCGGCGGCGGTTGCGTTCACCGACGGCCGCCAGATCGGCGCCACGCTCGACCGCAACGGGCTGCGGCCGGCGCGCTACATTGTCACCGACGACGACCGCGTCATCATGGCCTCGGAAGCCGGCGTGCTGCCGGTGCCGGAGGAAAAGATCGTCAAAAAGTGGCGGCTGCAGCCCGGCCGCATGCTGCTGATCGACCTGGACAAGGGCCGCATCGTTTCCGACGAGGAGATCAAGTCGGAGATCGCGACCAGGCACCCCTACAAGAGCTGGCTCGCCAACACCCAGCTCATCCTCGAAGATCTGAAGCCGGTCGAGCCGCGCGCCCTGCGCAGGGACGTCAGCCTGCTCGACCGTCAGCAGGCGTTCGGCTACACTCAGGAAGACACCAAGCTGTTGATGTCGCCGATGGCGACCACCGGCCAGGAAGCGGTCGGCTCGATGGGTACCGACACCCCGATTTCGGCAATGTCGGACAGATCGAAGCTGCTCTACACCTATTTCAAGCAGAATTTCGCACAGGTCACCAACCCGCCGATCGACCCGATCCGCGAGGAGCTGGTGATGAGCCTCGTGTCCTTCATCGGGCCAAGGCCGAACATCTTCGACCTGGTCGGCAATTCGCGCCGCAAGCGGCTCGAAGTGCGCCAGCCGATCCTGACCAATGGCGATCTGGAGAAGCTGCGCTCGGTCGGCCACACCGAAGACCGCTTCGACACCAAGACGATCGACATCACCTATGCTTCGAGCGAGAGTGCTGCCGGCATGCTGGGCGCCATCGACCGGCTGTGCGAGCGCGCCGAGGCGGCGGTCGCCGGCGGCTACAACATCATCATCCTGTCCGATCGTCAGCTTGGTGCGGACCGCATCGCCATTCCGGCACTGCTGGCGACGGCCGCCGTGCACCATCATTTGATCCGCAAGGGATTGCGCACGTCGGTTGGGCTCGTCGTCGAATCCGGCGAGCCGCGCGAGGTGCATCATTTCTGCTGTCTCGCCGGCTACGGCGCCGAGGCGATCAATCCCTATCTCGCTTTCGATACGCTGCTCGACATGCACAAGCGTGGCGAATTGCCGGCGGAGGTCGATGCGTACGAAGTCGTCTCCCGCTACATCAAGTCGATCGGCAAGGGCATCCTCAAGGTCATGTCCAAGATGGGCATCTCGACCTACCAGTCCTATTGCGGCGCGCAGATATTCGATGCCATCGGGCTGAAGTCGGACTTCGTGCAGAAGTACTTCACCGGCACGGCGACGCTGATCGAAGGCGTCGGGCTGGACGAGATCGCCGCCGAAACGGTCAGCCGCCATACCGACGGCTTCGGCAACGACCCGGTGCTGCGCAACAGCCTCGAGGTCGGCGGCGAATACATGTTCCGCATGCGCGGCGAGGCCCACATCTGGTCGCCCGACGCAGTGGCGACCTTGCAGCACGCCGTGCGCCAAGGCTCGTGGGAGACGTTCAAGGACTATTCCGCCCAGATCGACAGCGACACGGCGCAGGCGCAGACCATTCGCGGCCTGTTCAAGATCAAGCTTGCCGAAGAGACCGGGCGCAAGAAGGTCAAGCTCGACGAGGTGATGCCGGCGGCCGATATCGTCAAGCGCTTCTCGACCGGGGCGATGTCCTTCGGCTCGATCTCAAGGGAAGCGCACACGACGCTGGCGCGGGCCATGAACGCCATCGGCGGCAAGTCGAACACCGGCGAGGGCGGCGAAGAGGCCGACCGCTATCTGCCACTGCCGGGCGGCGGCAAGAACCCCGAACGCTCGGCGATCAAGCAGGTCGCCTCGGGACGCTTTGGCGTCACGGCGGAATATCTGGTCAATTCCGACATGATGCAGATCAAGGTCGCGCAAGGGGCAAAGCCCGGCGAGGGCGGCCAGCTGCCGGGCCACAAGGTTGATGCGACCATCGCCAAGGTCAGGCATTCGACGCCCGGCGTCGGCCTGATCTCGCCGCCGCCGCATCATGACATCTATTCGATCGAGGATCTGGCGCAGCTCATCTACGACCTGAAGAACGTCAATCCGGCGGCGGACGTATCGGTCAAGCTGGTCTCGGAAGTCGGCGTCGGCACGGTTGCGGCCGGCGTCGCCAAGGCGCGTGCTGACCACATCACCATTTCCGGCTATGACGGCGGCACCGGCGCCTCGCCGCTGACCTCGCTCAAGCATGCCGGCAGCCCGTGGGAAATGGGTCTTGCCGAAACGCACCAGACGCTGGTGCTCAACGGCCTCCGGTCGCGCGTGGCGCTGCAGGTTGATGGCGGCCTGCGCACCGGACGCGATGTCGTCATCGGCGCACTGCTCGGCGCCGACGAGTTCGGTTTCTCGACCGCGCCGCTGATCGCGGCCGGTTGCATCATGATGCGCAAGTGCCATCTCAACACCTGCCCGGTCGGTGTCGCGACGCAGGACCCGGTGCTGCGTAAGCGCTTCAAGGGCACGCCCGAGCACGTCATCAACTTCTTCTTCTATGTGGCGGAAGAAGTGCGGGCGCTGCTTGCCGAGATGGGCTTTACTCATCTCGACCAGATCATCGGTGACACCGACCTTCTGGAAAAACGCGAACTGATCCAGCACTGGAAGGCGCGCGGGCTCGACTTTAGCAAGATGTTCTACAAGCCCGATGCGCCACACGAGGCGGTGCACTGGACCGAGCGGCAGAAGCATCCGATCGACGACGTGCTCGACCGCAAGCTGATCGAACTGGCAAAGCCGGCGCTCGAAGCCAGGCAGCCGGTCAGCATCGAATTGCCGATCCGCAACGTCGATCGTTCGACGGGCGCCATGCTGTCGGGTGAAGTGGCAAAGCGCTTCAGGCACAAGGGCCTGCGCGAGGACACGATCTCGGTGAAACTCACCGGCACGGCCGGCCAATCCTTCGGCGCCTTCCTGGCGCGTGGGGTTTCGTTCGAACTGGTGGGCGCCGCCAATGACTATGTCGGCAAAGGTCTGTCGGGCGGCCGCATCGTCATCCGCCCGCCGGAGAACACGAAAATCGTTGCTGCCGAGTCCATTATTGTCGGCAATACCGTGCTCTACGGCGCAACCGAGGGCGAGGCCTATTTCTGCGGCGTTGCCGGCGAGCGTTTTGCCGTGCGCAATTCGGGTGTCGCCGCCGTCGTTGAAGGCGTCGGCGACCATGGCTGCGAATACATGACCGGCGGGATCGTCGTCGTCATCGGCCAGACCGGCCGCAACTTCGCTGCCGGCATGTCGGGCGGCGTCGCCTACGTGCTCGACGAGGCGGGTGATTTCGCCGAGCGCTGCAACATGGCGATGGTCGAGCTGGAGCCGGTTCCGGAAGAGGACGACCTGATGGAAAAGCTGCTCCACCACGGCGGCGATCTCGACCACAAGGGCCGTGTCGACGTATCCGGCGATATGACCAGCCATGACGAGGAGCGGCTCTATCAGCTGATCTCCAACCACGTCCACTACACGGGCTCGGTACGAGGTCGCGAGATCCTCGACGATTGGGCGATTTTCCGGCCGAAATTCCGGAAGATCATGCCGGTCGAATACCGCCGCGCGCTGATCGAGATGGAACGGATGCGCATGAACGTGGCGGCGGAATAGATTTGGAAATTGCCGGGCAGCCATGCGTCCCGGCAACCATCTTCATCAACAATCCTGACCTCGGACTGACGGTTGCCACGGCTGCCTTATGAGGTTAACGGGTGCGTCGCCAGGCGTGCCTTCCGGACAGCAGGGACTGGACTATGGGCAAGGTAACAGGGTTTCTCGAGATCGACCGGCAGGTGCACAAGTACCAGCCGGCTTCCGACCGCATCCGGCATTTCCGCGAGTTCACCCTGCCGATGTCGGACAAGGAGGTCGAGAAACAGGCCGCGCGCTGTATGGATTGCGGCATTCCGTATTGCCATGGGCCGACCGGCTGCCCGATCCACAACCAGATCCCGGACTGGAACGACCTCGTCTACAATGGCGACTGGGACAACGCGATCCGCAACCTGCATTCGACCAACAATTTTCCGGAATTCACCGGCCGCATCTGTCCTGCACCTTGCGAGGAAGCTTGCACGCTGAACCTCGAGGACATTCCGGTCGCCATCAAGACGATCGAGCAGGCGATTGCCGACAAGGCCTATGAAACCGGCCATATCCGGCCCTATCCGCCGGAAAGGAAGACCGGCAAGCGCGTCGCGATCATCGGCTCGGGACCGGCCGGCATGGCGGCTGCCCAGCAGCTCGGCCGCGCCGGCCACGACGTTCATGTCTATGAGCGCGAGAGCCGGCCGGGCGGGCTGATGCGCTACGGCATCCCCGATTTCAAGATCGAGAAGCACTATATCGACCGGCGCATCGAGCAGATGCAGGGCGAGGGCGTTAGCTTCCTTTGCGGCGTCAATGTCGGCGTCGATAAGCCGGTCGCCGAACTGCTCGCCGAATATGACGCGGTGCTCTATTGCGGCGGTTCTGAAACACCGCGTCCGGCCAACATCCCCGGCGACGATCTCGACGGCGTGCATGACGCAATGCCCTATCTGGTGCAGCAGAACAAGCGCATCGGCGGCGAGCCAATCCAGTCGGTGGCATGGCCGTCGCGCCCAATCGTCGCCGGCGGCCAGCACGTCGTCGTCGTCGGTGGCGGCGACACAGCCTCCGACTGCGTCGGCACCGCCTTCCGCCAGGGCGCCGTGCGCGTCACTCAGCTCGACATCCGGCCGCAGCCGCCGGAAAAGGAAGACAAGCTTTCGGTCTGGCCCTATTGGGCGACCAAGATGCGCACTTCGTCGTCACAGGCCGAAGGCGCCGAGCGCGAATTCCAGGTGGCGACGCTTGAATTCATCGGCGAAGACGACCAGCTGACCGGGGTCAAGTGCTGCGAGGTCGACGAGAAGCGCAAGCCGATCGCCGGCACCGAATTCGTCATTCGTGCCGATCTGGCCTTCATCGCCATCGGCTTTGCCGGGCCAGCCAGTCGAGGGCCGGTGTCGGAACTCGACGGGCAGATGAAGATCGTCACCGACAGCCGCCGTTCGAAGAACGTCGAGGCCAATGATCGCGACTACAGGACCAGCGTCGAAAGGCTCTATGCGGCGGGCGACGTGCGGCGCGGCCAGTCGCTGGTCGTCTGGGCGATCCGCGAGGGCCGCCAGGCGGCGCGCGCCATCGACGAGGCACTGATGGGGTCGAGCGTGCTGCCGCGCTGAGGCCGCTCCGAAACTCTACTCCTGCGGCCGTCTGAAGGCGTTTTCTGCGCCTCCGGTGCTCGCGGTCTCTGGCTCCAGAGAAAGAGGTTCTGGTTTACGGCCGGATCGCCGTCGTCGTGTCGGATGCGGCCGCCGCCGTCGCAGGCTGTGTCTTGGGCGGCCACGAGAAATCGTCGGCGCGGCCGGGCGAGGCGTCGGGCGACTTGCCTTCGACGATGAGCTTTTCGCCAGGCAAATTCTTGTCCGCCTTTGCCAGTGGTGCGGCGCCGAGCAGTTCCGAGCCGCCGTCCAGCGCCGGATCGCTCAGTAGCATCGGCACGGTGCGATCGACGGCTATCGGTGCGGCAGCAGGTGCCGGCGCCTCGACGGGAGCGCCGGCCGGGGCAGAAGCCGTCACTACGCTTCCCGGCGCGGCCAGCCCAAGGATCTTCATCAGCGGCTTTTCGGTATAGAAGGCGAGCTTGCGCTTGCCGGCCTTCGACATGTTGATGCCGTCGTCGGAGCGCAGGCGCACCGATTGGCCATTGATGTCCGGTCCGCTGGTGACAAAGGCGCCGTTCTCGTCGACGAACCCGTCCCAGACGTCGACGAATTCGCCGCCATGGCTTTCGGCGGACGAGCGGTAGATATCGTTGAAGGCCAACATGTCGGAGGTCATTTTCGAGACCCGGAAGGCCGGCATGCCAACCCACAGATACGGCACTTTGGCCGAGGCGATGGCCTTGCCGAGCGCTTCGGTCCGGCGCTCGTATTCCTTGGTCCAGTTTTCGGATCGCGGCTGCTCGCGCACATCGCCGACACGCATCTGCTGCCGATCGTTGGATCCCAGCATGACGACGACGGCTGCCGGTTGTTCGGTCGCGATCAGCGACTTGACCTGTTCGGGCCAGTTGTAGACGTCGTCACGCACGAAACCGGACGAGCCGTTGGCGCGGACGACGATCCTGACGCCGGTGTTTTCGGCAAAGGCGGCGTCGAGCCCCTCGGCCAACCCAGACGCCATGAAATCACCGACCACCAGAACGACGCGGGCATCCGGCGCCTTCTCGGCCACCGGGGTTGTCGGCTCGGCCGGCGGCGGCCGGCGAACAGATCGGGGCTTCCTCAGCTTGGGCCTGGGCTTTGCTCTCTGGAATTCTCTCTGGAATTCGGGCGGCGGCTGCTCAAACCGCTCGCTTCTGCGCGGAAACAACAGGTCACGCAGCGACCAGCCACGACTTTCCGGCTCCTGCGCCATGGCCGAGGTGTGAAAGGCGCCGGCGGCGCCGACAGCTAGAACGACGATCGCCAGAACCAGGATCGGCGCGCGACGAACGATCACCCAGATGCGCGCAGCCGAAACCAATCACCCCCTCCATCCCGTAACCGGCTCTAGTTCTGTCTGAGCCATTTGAGCACTTCCTTGCTCGGATACCCGTCCTGGGTCAAGCCGGCCTTTGCCTGGAAGGCCATGATGGCGGTTTTCGATCCATCACCGATCTTGCCGTCGAACTTGCCGTCGTAATAGCCGTGCTCGGAAAGCCGCTTTTGAAGCTCCTGCCTTTCCTCGAAGGAGAGCTTGGTGAAGGGCCGCTTCCAGTCCTGCACAAGCCCACCATAACCGGCGATTTCGTCGGCAAGGAGGCCGACGGCGAGCGCATATTTGTCGGCATTGTTGTAGCGCTTGATCACCGAGAAATTCTTGATCATCAGGAAAGCCGGCCCGCCGCGGCCGCCGGGCAGCTTCAACGTCGCCTTATCCGCACCGTTCTTGAACGGCTTGCCGTTGGCACGGGTGACGCCCAGCGCCTGCCATTGCGACAGCGACTTCGAGCCCCCAGGCAACGTCTTGCCGTCCGGAAGGCTGACCTCATAACCCCAGGTCTTGCCGGCCTGCCAGCCGTTCTTCCTCAGCAAATTGGCGGCTGTCGCCAGTGCGTCGGGAATCGAATTCCAGATGTCGCGCTTGCCGTCGCCGTCCATATCGACCGCATAGGACTGGTAGCTGGTGGGGATGAACTGGGTATGACCCATCGCGCCGGCCCATGAGCCGCTGAGATGGCTTTCGTCGATGTCGCCGGTCTGCAGGATCTTCAGTGCCGCGATCAGCTGGGTGCGGGCAAATTTCGCGCGCTTCGGGTCGGCATAACCAAGCGTCGCCAGCGAGCGCACGACATTGCGCATGATGTCATCCCGTTTGAGGGTTTCGCCGTAGTTCGATTCCATCGACCAGATAGCCAGCAGGATGTAGCGGTCGACGCCGTATCTTGCCTCGATCCGGTCCAGCCACGGCTTCCATTTCCTTGCCATCTGCTGGCCGACAGCGACCGACTGGTCATGGACGCGGTTGTCGAAATAATCCCAGGCGGGGGCGGTGAATTCGGGTTGAGTACGGGCCTTTTCCAGCACCACCGGGTCAGCATCGTTGATGCCCTTGAATGCTTGGTCGTAGACGGAGCCGGAAACGCCGCTCGCCACGGCGTTAGCACGGAAGCTGGCGACCCATTGGCGGAAGCCGGCATCGGCAAAAGCCGGCCCGCTGGGCATGAGCAAAGCAAGCGAGAGGCTGGCGGCCGTCAGGACGCTGGTGAAGCGCCTTGCGACGTTGCGAGCGGACATCTTTTCCTCCTTCTTCATCTCAGGAAGACTATTCATCGCCGAACCCGGTTAGGATTTGGTTTACCATAGGTGCCGTCCGGGATGAAAAAGATGCGTCAATGCTTTACCAGCCGAGATTTCTGTCCCGCCGTTCAGTAATCCTCGATTTCGGCATGAAAATGTCTCGAATCGGGATTGCCGAACCGGCATGCAAATGGATAATTGGCACATGAAGAGAGTTCGCAAGGCAGTATTCCCGGTTGCCGGTCTCGGCACGCGGTTTCTCCCAGCTACCAAGGCCATTCCCAAGGAAATGCTGACGGTCGTCGACAGGCCGGTCATCCAGTATGTGGTTGATGAGGCGCGCGAGGCCGGCATTGAGCATTTCATCTTCGTGACCGGCCGCAACAAGGCGGTCATCGAGGATCACTTCGATGTCCAGTTCGAACTCTACGACACACTTGCACAGCGCGGCAAGAACGACCAGCTCGCTCGCCTGCAGCGGCTGCAGCCGGCGCCGGGGCAGACCAGCTTCACCCGCCAGCAGGTGCCGCTCGGCCTTGGCCACGCCGTCTGGTGCGCGCGCGAGCTTGTCGGCGACGAGCCCTTTGCGCTGCTGTTGCCCGACATGATCATGCAGTCGGAAAAAAGCTGCATGAAGGATATGGTCGAGCTCTACGCCGAGACCGGCAACAACATCGTAGCGGTGCAGGAATGCGATCCCGCCGAGGCGCACAAATACGGCATTGTCGGACGCGGCGAGGATGCCCATCACGGTTTCCGCATCGCCGGTATGGTGGAAAAGCCGAAGACCGGCACGGCGCCGTCGAACCTCTACATCAACGGGCGCTACATCCTGCAGCCGGAGATATTTGGGATACTCGAAGGCCAGGAAAAAGGCGCCGGCAACGAGATCCAGCTCACAGATGCAATGCTGAAGCTGCAGAAACAACAGCCCTTCTACGGCTATCATTACCGCGGGCGCACGTTCGACTGCGGCTCGCCCGAAGGCTTCGTCGAGGCCAACGTTGCCTTCGCGCTGTGGCGCAGCGACATGAATGCAAGTATGGCCGGGGTCATTCGCACGCTTCTCGACGAGCTCACGCCGTCAGAGCACCGCGGCGCGGCCTTTTAGCTTAAACACCGGATTTTGCTGACTACCGCTGCAGCTTCAAGCCGACGAAAATGCTGTTGGCCGTGTAGTCGCGTCCAACAAGGTTGCTGGTCAGTTTTTCAGTCCTGGCGCGGGTGGTGAGCCCGGCATAGCGGTTCAGCCACCATGTCAGCCCAGCCTCGGCGCTCAGCGTCAAATCATGGCTGTCGGAACCGGTATAGTCGCGCCATTCAACGCCGAGAGCGGCATTTCCGGTCAGGTTGGCGCGGATTTGCCGCTCACCGGTGAGGCTGCCGGAATAGAGCATATCGCCGCTTTCGCCCGCGTTCGTCGTGTTCTCGGCGGTCGTCTGTGCGGTGAGGCCGATCGTGGTGCCGCGTTCCGGCGACCATTTGAGATCGGCATTGACCGTCGCGCCCGAAATCGCCGGCAGGGCGTCGTCGTCGATAGCTTCGCGCAGCCAGCCGGCCGAGAACTCGCCGGCAAGCTTCTCACCGAGGTCGAGCTCGACGCCGGCCCGTGCGCCAAGCCGCGTCGAGGAGCGCTGGAAGCCGTTTGGATCGACGCGCAAATCATAAACGCGCCGGCCGATCTCGATTTCGGTGAACGGAGTGATGGCAGGCGAGATTTCATAGCCGGTGCGCAAGGTGGCCGTATAGAGCGTCGAGTCGCGGCCCTTCTGGGACAGCGATCCACCCGACGAAAGCTTGGCGTCGCCAAAGATGTCATGCTCGACCGCGCCGGTCAGCGCGAAGCGCATCTTGCCGGCGTCCTTCTCGACGGCGAGGCTGCCGTTCACGGTCTGACGCACGGGCTGCCCAACGGCGCCGACGATGGCGCCCGGCGACGAGGCCGATTCGGGCACGGCCTCATAGCCCAGCTTGGCGATAGCGCGCAACTCATTGTCGAGATCGATGTTGAGTGTGCCGTCGACGCGGCCTTGCGCCTCGTGAACGTCATAGCCGGACAAGGTTTCGCGGAAGATGCCATAGCCCTCAATCGTCGCCGAATTCTCCCGCCAGTCGGAGACGGCGTTGAAGCGCAGCGTCGTTTCCGACAGCAATGCCGGCTTGCCGAGGCTGCTCGAATCGGCATTCGACGAAGACGTCAGGCCCTGCTCGAGCGTCGGCCGGATCACGAAGGAGCCGAGCTGGATGCCGGTGGCGGCGAATGGGTCGTCCTCGCTCTTCTTGTCCTGACCTTCGATGGCTTCGGTGCGCTCGGCGCCGGGGTCAAGCTTGAGCCTCTCGGCGGAATCGACAGTAACGGCCCGGCGGTTGGCCGTATCCTGCTCGTCCGCGGCGTCGGTGTCTGTGTCCCCGGCCGCCGCGGCCGCTGCAGTCGCGGTTCTCTTGCTCTTCTTGTTGTCCGCGGCCTCGTCTTCGGCCTTGGCCTTGTCCGCATCGGCGGCGCGTTGCGTTGCGCTCGGCCGCCGTCGTGGCGGGGGAGCAGGGTTGTCGGCAAACGGATCGTCGGTGGCTGCCGGCGGATCGAAAATGCCGCCGGTTGCGGCGGCTTCGCCCGTGCCGTCGTCAGGCAACGCGCCGGGGCTGGCCGGACGATAGGTAGGTAGCGGCGTATTGTCATTGGCGGTTGCGGCAGCCTGGGTTCCAGCCATGCTCAACTGCCCGGTCTTGCGCTGCTGGTCGTCCAGGATTGTCGATTCCGAAACCTCGCCGCGCAGCTCGGTTTCTTGGGCGCAAAGCAGTGCCGGACGCGACAACGCAAAGACACTGGTTGCCAGCAGCAAGGCGCAGACCGCCTTGCCTTTTCGTCCCATTTTGTTTTCAGGCTGAAACCCGGACATCGCCACCACTGCTTGCGCGGCACACGCGCGCCATACTTACGAAACCGTAAATGGGGATGGTTAACGGAGCGTTGAGGGATAGCCCGTCAGGGCGTTCAGGGCGGCAATTCCGTTGGACAGGCGCGCGCCGAAGCGCTAATCGCATCGTCCATGGACGTGAAATCCCCAGACAGGAAACGGCTCGACCGGCAGGCCGCGATTGCCTCGGCGCTGAGAACGGTGGCGACAGAGCAGGCCGGCGTCGCGGCACTGGCAGGCGCGCTCGAAAACGGGCTGGCTGAGCCGTTCGCACGGGCCGTCGACATGGTGTCCCAGATCGATGGCCGCGTCATCGTCACCGGGGTCGGCAAAAGCGGCCATATCGGCTCGAAGATCGCCGCGACGCTCGCCTCGACCGGCACGCCGGCCTTCTTCGTCCACCCTGCCGAAGCCAATCACGGCGACCTCGGCATGATCGCCAGGAACGACGCCATCATTGCCCTGTCGTGGTCGGGGGAAAGCCTCGAGCTCAAGGGCATCATCGCCTATTCGAGGCGCTTCTCGATCCCGCTGATTGCGGTCACCGCCGGTGAAAAATCGGCTCTGGCGCGCGCGGCGGACGTGGTGCTTCTGCTGCCGCGAGCACCGGAAGCCTGTCCGCACGGGCTTGCGCCGACGACCTCGACGCTGCTGCAAATGGTGATGGGCGATGCGCTGGCCGTCGCGCTGCTCGAGGCGCGGGGCTTCACCCCGGACCATTTCCGCACTTTCCATCCGGGCGGCCAGCTCGGAGCCAACCTGACGCAAATCCGCGAGATCATGCATGTCGGCGACAGGCTGCCGCTGGTGGCGTCCGGCACCGGCATGCGCGAGGCGATCCTCGAATTGTCGCGCAAGGGATTTGGCTGCGTGGCGGTCACTGCCGCGGACGGCAAGCTGATCGGCATCATCACCGACGGTGACATCAGGCGCCATATCGGCAGCGATCTCCTGGCCATGAGCGTCGATCAGGTGATGACCAGAGAACCAAAAATGGCCGCGCCCGACACGCTGGTTGCCACGGCGCTGCAGACGATCAACGATTCGGCCATCACCAGCCTGATGGTGGTCGAGGGCAGACGGCCGATCGGGCTCGTCCATCTCCACGACCTGCTGCGCATCGGTGCCGCCTAGCGGGTTTTAGACCGCCTCGACCGTCAGTTCCAGGTCCGTATCGGCAGCACCGGTTACGCGCACCTGCGTGCCGGCCGGCAGGTCAGGGCCGGAGACGCGCCACAACGTGTCGCCCAGCTTGATGCGGCCGCGTCCGTCCTTGATCGGCTCGGCAAGTGTCGCCATCCGGCCGACCATCTGCGCGCCGCGGCGGTTGAGCAGCGGCTGGTCGGTTGGATCATGGCGCCCGCCCACCAGCCGCTTGCCGACATAGGCAGAGACCAACGACAGTGCGAGGAAAGCGAGGACCTGGACCTGCCAGACCCAGAAATCGGCGTTCCAGACGAGCAGCGAGACAACACCGATCAAAAGCGCGGCAATGCCGATCCACAGCATGAAAATGCCCGGCGCGATGACCTCCATCACCAGGAGGACGAAGCCGAGAACCATCCAGTTCCACGGGCCGAGTTCGGAAACGATGCGGTCGAGCATGGCGGCGGCCTCAGGTCTCGCTCTGGCGAACCACCGGCGGGCGCGCCGCCTGACGTGCAGCACCGGCGGTGCCTTCGCTCCTGAAAACTTCCTTGGCGATTTCCCCTATGCCGCCGAGCGTGCCGATCAGCGAGGAGGCTTCGAACGGCATCAGCACGACCTTCGAATTCCCGGCCGAGCCGATCTTGGCCAGCGCCTCGGTGTATTTCTGTGCAACGAAGTAGTTGAGCGCCTGCACGTCGCCCTTGGCGATCGCCTCCGACACCACTTGCGTGGCGCGCGCTTCGGCCTCGGCCGAGCGCTCGCGCGCCTCGGCGTCGCGGAAAGCGGCTTCCTTGCGGCCCTCGGCCTCCAGGATCTGCGATTGCTTGAGGCCTTCGGCGGCGAGGATCTGGGCGCGCTTGTTGCGTTCCGCCGTCATCTGGCGGCCCATCGATTCGATGAGATTGGCGGGCGGATTAATGTCCTTGATCTCGACGCGGGTGATCTTGATGCCCCAGGGATGGGCCGCCTCGTCGACGACGCGCAGCAGGCGCTCGTTAATGGCGTCGCGGTTCGACAATAGCTCGTCGAGGTCCATCGAACCCATCACGGTGCGGATGTTGGTCATCGTCAGGTTGAGGATGGCATTCTGCAGGCCGGCGACCTGATAGGCTGCCTGCGCCGCATTGAGAATCTGGAAGAAGGCAATGCCGTCGACACCCACTATGGCGTTGTCGCGGGTGATGATTTCCTGGCTCGGGACATCGAGGACCTGCTCCATCATGTTCATCTTGGCGCCGATACGGTCGACGAAGGGCACGATGAGGTTGAGGCCCGGGCTCAATGTCTTGGTGTAACGACCAAAGCGTTCGACGGTATAATTGTAGCCTTGCGGAATTGTCCGGATGCCTTTGAACAGCACCAGCATGACAAGGGCGACAAGAACAAGCAGCGCGATATCGAAACCACCGAAACCCATTTGGCTCTCCCTCAAAGGCCGGCCGCATAGGACATTCCCACGCGGCCGACTTCAACAAACACTTAAGTGTGTTTCAGCAATGTTACAATCAGGTGATCATGCATTGGCGGTGCATAGACGGCTGCGGCGATCCGTTCAGGCCCAGCCGGACAGTTCGCGCCGCACCATTGCCTCGATCACCGCCATGCCCTCGGGACGGTCGTTGAGGCAGGGGATGTGCGCGAACTTCTCGCCGCCGGCATGATGGAAGATCTCTGCCGCCTCCCTGCCGATCTCGTCCAGCGTCTCGATGCAGTCGACGGAAAAGCCCGGATTGACGATGGCTAGCGATTTCACGCCTTCGCGTCCCAGTCGTTCGACCGTCTTGTCGGTGTAGGGCTGCAGCCATTCCTGCGCGCCGAAGCGCGACTGGAAGGTGGTGATCAGCTTCTTCTCGTCCCAGCCGAGCTTTTCGCGCAACAGCCGCGTCGTCTCGAGGCAATGGGCTTGGTAGGGATCTCCTTTGTCGGAATAGGGTCTCGGAATGCCGTGATAGGAGGCGATGACAATTTCCGGTTCGAAGTCGAGGCTCGCCAGATGCTGTTCGATCGAACGGGCGAGAGCTTCGATATAGGCCGGCTCGTCGTAATAGGGCGGTACGCTGCGGATGGCCGGGGCGCGGCGCATCTTCATCAGCACGCGAAACAGCTGGTCGTTGGCGGTTGCAGTCGTCGTCGCCGAATATTGCGGATAGAGCGGGAAAGAAAGAATGCGGTCGCAGCCCTGTTCGACCAGTCTCTTGGCCACGCTTTCGGTCGACGGGTTGCCGTAGCGCATCGCCCAGTCGACGACGACGTTGGGTAGATCGCCGAGCGCAAGCCCGAGCTTCTCGGCCTGGGCGCGGGTATAGGTGCGCAGCGGCGACTCGTTGCGCTCCCGATTCCAGATCCTGGCATAGTTGGCGCCAGACTTCTTCGGCCGGGTGGTGAGGACCAGGCCATAGAGGATCGGATACCAGACCGCCTTGTTGAGCTCGATGACGCGCGGGTCCGACAGGAATTCCCGGAGATAGCGCCACATCGGCTTGAAGTCGGTGCCGTCGGGGGTGCCGAGATTGATCAGCATGACACCGACCTTACCTGTCTTGACCGGAGAGTGTCCTGCCGACAGCGAGGCGGCGGTCTTCTCAGCATTGATCTCGACGGGGCCGGCAAGCGTCATGGGGTTCTCCAACACCGCAAAACCAGCGGTGCCGCGGCGAAAGTAGCGATGCCGCGCCGGTTTTCAAATGCAGCGTCTAGCCGCACCTTATCCCGGAAATGCAGCACCCGCCCGGTTTGCCGGGCGGGTGCATTGAATTCCTGCGGCATGAACTACTTCGAGGCCGCGGGGATGGTCAAGGTTGCACCGACCGGAAGCCGGCGTGGCTCGTATCCCTTGTTGGCGTCGGAGATCACCTTCCATTTGGTGCCGTCGCCATAGGCCTTCACCGCAAGATCCCAGTAGGTATCGCCGGCGACGATCACATGGCTGCTTTCGGCCGGTGCTGCCTCAGCCGGCTTGGCGGGTTCGGCTGGTTTTGCCGGCTCACTCGGGACCGGCTTGGCCGGTTCCCCAGCCGGAGCGGGGGTAGCCGGAGCAGGGATTGCCGGGGCCGGTGTGGCCGGAGCAGCAGGTGCCGCTGGCTGGACCGGCTCGGCGGGTGCGGGTGTTGCCGGCGCGGTTTCAGCCGGGACGGCCGGCGGCGTTTTGGAAATGTCGCCCGAACCGGCCGGCAGTTCGGGCATTGCCGGCTCAGCAGGTTTTGCCGGCGCTGCCTCGTCAGGTTGGGCCGGTTTGGCGGGTTCTGCGGCCGGGGCTGCCGCTGCTGCGACTTCGGTGATGCGGCCGTCGAGCTTCGGTGTATAGGGCCGGTGCGCGCCGAGATAATCGGCGACGACCTGTTCCAGCCCCGGGCCGTAATCATAGGCGTTCTTGGCCTTCTCGGCGAACACCTTGTAGCCGTCGCCGCCTTGGCGGACATAGTTGTTGGTGGCGACCAGGTAATCCTTGTCCGGCTTGATCGGCGTCCAGGCGCCGCCTTCCATGACTTCGACCGATTTGACGCGTCCATTAGGTGGCGCCGATTTGTCGAACGCATATTTCAAGCCGGCAACCTGTGGGAAGCGTCCGGCGCCGTCCTCGACCTGGCTGAGGCCGCTTTCGAGGCCGGCAACCAGATCCTTGCCGGAGATCTGGAAGGTCGCCAGCGTGTTCTGAAACGGCAGCACGGTGAGAACCTCGCCCATGGTGACGGTGCCCTGGTCGATCGAGGCGCGCAAGCCGCCGCCATTCGAGATGACGATCTCGACACCCTGGCCCTTGACCCGGTCGAGGACGGCGTCGGAGACCAGATTGCCCATCTCGCATTCGCGGGCGCGGCAATTCTCGCGGCTGCCGTCGATCGCCTTGGTGATCTCGGCGACTTCCTTGTTCTTCAAGGCCTCGATCGGCGCGCCGAGTTCCTTGATGCGGGCAAGCACGGCGGGGTCGGGCGTGATCGATTTGTCGAGATGGATGGGATCGCCGCTGGCCTCCTTGACGACGCCATTGTCGTCGAACACGACCTTAAACTCGCCGAGATATTTCGAATAGGACGCCGCCTGCACGACCGGAACTTTGTAGCCGTCCGGATTGTCGACCATCGTCGGATAAGGGCCTTCCGCCTTGGGGTCAGTGTTGGACAGCAGCGAATGGCTGTGGCCGCCGACCACCACGTCGACGCCCGGGATCTTGGCGATCACGTCGCGCTCGCGCTTGTAGCCGATATGGGTGACCGCGATAATCTTGTTGACGCCCTGCGCCTTCAGTTTCTCGACCTCGGCGGTGATCGACTTGACGTCGTCCTCAATGGCGATGTTCGGGCCCGGGGAGGCAAGCTCCGGCGTGTCGTTGGTGACTGCGCCGACGATGCCGATCTTCTGGCCGCCGACCTCGACCACGATCGACGGCTTGACGCGGTCGCCCAGCTTGGATTGTGCATTGGCCTTCACATTGGCGCCGAGCACCGGAAACTGAATCATGTCGAGGAACGGCGCCAGCGCCGACTCGCCATCGTCGAACTCATGGTTGCCGAGCGCCTCGGCATCGAATTTCATCTGGTTGAGGAATTCGCCTTCCGTCTTGCCCTTGTAGGTCGTGTAGAAGAGCGAGCCCTGGAAATTGTCGCCGGCGCTGAGCAGCAGTACGTTCTGGCCTTCCAGCTTCTTACGCTCCTGGGTGATCGCGGTGATCAGGCGGGCGGCGCCGCCGACGCATTCGCCCTTGGTCTCCTCCTCGGCCGAGCAGGTCGATTCGTATTTGTTGTTGCTTTCGATGCGGCTGTGCCAGTCGTTGATATGCAGGATGTTCAGCGTGTAGTCGGCAAAGGATACCCCTGCCGACAGGCCAAGCGCCGATGCCGACAGCGCGGCGATGGCAGCGATCTTCTTCATTCTCGTCTCCCGGGTGACCTGAGTACAGCGCCGCGCGTCATTTGGGACGCGCAAAGGACGCTGTACCAATTTTTGATTCCTTTCCGAAAATCGACTCCGATTTTCGGCGTCATGCGCACACGCGTTTAACGCTCTTGTTTGACTGGGATGTAACAGCCCTCTCGGGCCATGTTCACATCGCGTTTCAATCGATGCAAGCGGAAATCGGCATCAGCTTTGCCGGCGCAAAAAGACGGCGGCTTGAAGCCGCCGGCCTTTTGCAAAGTCAATTCGGAATCGAATTTCAGGTGCGCCTGGTCAGCACAAAATTCTGCCCGCTCGCGCTGGTGCAATTGAGCTGGCTGGTGGAGACCATCAGGCAGTTGAAGCTGATCGGCGTCTGGCGGATCAGCGAAGTGCCATGGATCTCGACCGAGGTGCCGCCGGTCATGGTGTAGCTGCCATCGGCAAGCTTCTGGCCGGTGTCGGTGGCGACGGTCGCGAAACTGCCGGCTTTGAAGGTGGACAAACCCGTGCCCTGCGCGTCGATCCAGGAGCCTTCGACCCCATTGGCCGTGATCACCGGCGGCTCGCTCGGGCCGGTGGTGGTGCAGGCCGCCAACGCGACCGTAGCGGCCGCGGCAATGCCAGCCGAAAGCAGTCTTTGCGCAATCGTCATCATCAAAATCCTCTCCTCTCACATCGGCCCGAAAATCGATCCGATTTTCGGAAAGCACGATGCGCACATTCGAAGTGCTAGAGCGTACTTTGTGCGTCCAAATGGACGCACGTCGCTCTAGGCCGCCCCTCTTCAATCGCTCGATTTCCGGGCGATTGCAAGCTGGCGGAGCGTCGAGGCAAAGCTGCTATCGAACGAGGATGTTGCGGAATTGCCACGGGTCTTTGGTGTCGAGGTCCTCGGGAAACAGACCAGGCCGATTGTCGAGCGGTGTCCAGTCGGTATAATAGCTCCTGATCGGCCCGAGATAGGGGCCCTGCACGTCGAGGCAGCGCTTGTAATCCATCTCGTCGGCCTCGACGATGCCGGCCTCGGGATTTTCCAGCGCCCAGACCATGCCGGCCAGCACCGCCGACGTGACCTGCATGCCGGTGGCGTTCTGGTAGGGCGCCAGCTTGCGCGCCTCGGCCAACGACAGTTGCGAGCCATACCAGTAGGCGTTCTTGGCGTGGCCGTAGAGCAGCACGCCCAGTTCGTCGATGCCATCGACCAGTTCGTTTTCGTCGAGCACGTGATGCACGGGTTGAGCCTTGCCGGCGACACCGAACATCTCGTGCAGCGACAGCACGGCGTCGTTGCAGGGATGATAGGCGTAATGGCAGGTCGGCCGGTATTGCACCTTGCCCTTCTTGCCGCGCAGCGTGAAAAAATCGGCAATCGAGATCGCTTCGTTGTGTGTCACCAGGAAACCGTATTGCGGGCCGGGCGTCGGACACCATGTGCGCACGCGTGTATTGGCGCCGGGCTGCTCCAGATAGATCGCCGCCTTCGAACCGTTCTTGTGGCTTTTGGCGTTCTTCGGCATCCACGCCTCATGCGTGCCCCAGCCGAGCTCGGCCGGCTGCAGCCCTTCCGAAATGAAGCCTTCGACCGACCAGGTGTTCCAGAACACGTTCATCGGCTTGGGCTTCTTGGTGCGCTGGGTGTCGCGCTCGGCGATATGGATGCCCTTGACGCCGGCCTTCTTCATCAGCCTGGCCCAGCCTTCGCGATCGTGCTGGGCGGGTTCCGAGAAGTCGAGGCCAAGATCTGTGGCGAGGTTGACCAGCGCCTGCTTGACGAACCACGAGACCATGCCCGGATTGGCGCCGCAGCACGAGATCGCCGTGGTGCCGCCCGGGTTCTTCGCGATTTCGGCGCGGACGGTCTCGCGCAGCGCATAATTGGTGCGTGAGGCGTTGTCGGCCTTGTCGTCGAAATAAAAGCCGAGCCAAGGCTCGACCACGGTATCGACATAGAGGACGCCAAGCTTGCGGCAGAGCTTCATCAGCTCGAGCGAGGAGGTGTCGACCGACAGGTTGACGCAAAAGCCCTGGCCGCCGCCATTGGTCAAAAGCGGCGTCAGTAGCTTCTTGTAGTTCTTTTTGGTCACTGCATCCTGCATGAAGGTGATGCCGCGCTCGTCGAGCAATTTGCGGTCGGTATCGCGCGGGTCGATGACCGTCATGCGCGACTTGTCGAATTTGAAATGGCGTTCGATCAGCGGCAGCGTTCCCCGTCCGATCGAGCCGAAGCCGATCATCACGACAGGGCCGGTAATCTCACCGTAAACGGGCCAGTTTTCATTCGCCATTTGTCGATTACTCCCTCAAAAAACGCTTTGGAACAGCGGCTTGGCCGCGGCGCGACAAACCATAGATCATTGTCACAATAAAGCGAAAAGCGGGACGGCCGGCATTGCGCCGCGCCATGCGGCTACGGCTCGACCAGTCTTGCGAATTCCGGCTTGAAGAGGTCACGTACCTCTGAGACCGGCAGTTCCAGCACATCGTCGCCGCAGGCCTGGATGGCATGCGGCAACCCCTGCAGTCCGAACACCAGGACCTGCTTGTCGCCCTCACGCCAGAGGCTGGCCGCCAAATTTTCGCCGATGAGATCGTCCATGCCGCATTCGGCTTCGTGATCAATATCGCTCTGATTGGTCGGTTTCTTGCGCCGTTGCTTGACGAAGGACACGAGGGAAGGACCGGGCTTGCCATCTACCGTATCCGAGAATATGTCCTGAAGGCCAAGCAGAACCCCGCGGCGCACATCCATGATGTAGGCGTCCGAATAATTGGTCGGATGTGCCCCGCCGCAAAAGAGACTGCCGGACTCCTGCCAGCTCATCAGCCGCGGTGTCAGCGAGGTCACTTGGGATTGGCTGTCTTCATAGCCGCCGAGCGTGTCGTCATCCCCGCCGTCGATCGGGCCGACTTCGTTAAAACCGGCATATTGCCTCGCCGCGCAGCTCAGCGCGCCGAGATTTGCGCGCCGGCGTCTGTCTTCCAGCAAAGCATTCGCGGCCGTGACCGGAACATTGCCGGACAGTTGGACGATCCATGGCGTGGCAAATTTGGTGCGCGGGTCGACGACGTAGTGGTAGGTCGCATCCGGCCAACCGGCCGTCTCGCCGGTATCGAGCGGAGTATCCAGCCGCAGGTAGTCATAGGGGGACGTTTCCATGGTGATCGGCGTGTCATCGGCGAAGAACGTCATATCGCTGAAGTCATGGAGGTCGAACGGGCTGCCGGGCTCGCTGTCGGTCGCCTCCCGACTTGCGACCCGCTTCAATCTGAGCGACAGCGCCTGCTTTCCGTTCCAGCTGCCTTCGAGGGTTTTGCCCCTATCGGAAGAGGCCAGGCGCCAGACGGCGGCAATCGGCGCGACCTTTCCGTCGCCGCAATTGTCGGCGCCGCATTCCTCCTCCTCGGCCAGTTCGAACTTGCTGCCCTTTTGCGACCTGGCCTGCAGCGGGATGTCGACGCCCTTCGAGCGGTAGAAATAGCGGCCGGCCAGCGGGCCGTCGGGCGCCGCGGGATCGCCGGTGAACTCGACGACGATATCGCTCTTTCCGAGCTTGCCGGAATAAGTCACCGGCTCGGCCTCGGCTGCCGTCGATAGTCCGAGGATGGCAGCCACGAGAGCGACCTGTCTGCTAAGATACTGAATCATCGTTCCCCCGAGCCATGATTTTCAGTCGTTCCGTCAGCCGGTCACGGTCGGCTGTCAGGCCCTTATAGTCGAGCTGTGCCTCGTCCAACGCCAGAAGCTGTTCGGCCAAGGACGCTGCGAGCGCCGCGCGGTCGCGGTGGCGCCCCAGCACGGCGAGCGGGTCGAGATGGATGCGGATGGTGAAGAGTATGTCGCCCGAGACGGGGAGCTTTCTCAGCGTCTGCCGCTCGACGCGGATAAAGGCATGGGCGTCGATGTCGCCGTCCGGGAATCTCGACGGACGATTGCTGGCGCGGTCGATGCGTTCGAGGTTGGAGAGCGGATGGTAGAGTGCGTCGCCCGCCTGGATCGACCAGTTGTAGCGCTCGACGGCTTGGCCCTGGAGGCCGTCGAACATGCGGTTGATGAGATCGGCCGGGCGTGTGCCTGGACCGAAACCCGGTACCGGCGCGTGGATCTGCTGCAGCGGCTTGCCGAATTTTTCGATCAGCGACCATGACGACGGGAAGCAGAGCGAGCCGGCGGTCAGACGCCAGCCGCTCTCGTCGCGGCGCATCAGGATCAAATCCTCCTGGACAAGCAGCGAGGCCGCGACAAGCGGCGCATCGCTGAAAGGACCTGCGGTGCCTGCACGCTCGAAATTGTCGGTGCCGCCGATCACCTCGATCCCCTCGTCGGTGCGCCTGTAGGCCCCGGGAAAGTTCGCCGCCAGATGCGCACCGAGCAGATCGAGCACTTCGCGCTGAGCGTCGCGTGTTCCTTGCTCCTCGACAAAAACCTTGTCGGGAATTTCCGCATAAAGCCGGCGTTTCTCGGCCAAGTAGGGCAGCAGATATTCGTCGGCTTCGATCCACGCGGCCGGGTCCAGCGGCTTCAGCCCGATGGTGAAGAGTTTCGACGAGCCGTCATAGGGTGTGTGGGTCGGGGGGCGGAAACTCATGCTTCTTTGTAGGCTTCCAGCGCGGCAGCGGCCATTCTCGCCGTGAATTCGGTGATTTCGTAGTCGGCGGCACCTGCCTTGGCGAAGGGATCGTCCGCCAGTCTGGCATCGAGCACCTCGCGTGAACCGCGCGCGATGATGATGCCGCCGGTCCTTGGCCGCTTCGGCCCGGAGGCGACAAGGATGCCTTCCGCGTAGCAGGCCTTCAGCCATTCGACATGCGCTTGCTGCAGGCGGTCGATCTCGGTCAGCGGCACTTTGTAGTTCAGCGAAACGACGAACATTCAATTCTCCCGCTTTGCATCATGCCAGTCTTGCCGGGATCAATCCGCGCAGCGAGTTGCCGACGAACAACGCCTTGGCCGATTTCAGATCGTTCCATGTGTAGACCGCTTCACGGGCGCGGCCTTGATCCAGCAGTTCGCCGCGCAGGACGCCAGGCAGCAGACCGCAATCGAGCCGCGGCGTCGCCAGCACGCCGTCGCCGAAATCGGCAAAGACATTGGTGATCGTGCCCTCGCAGATTTCGCCGCGCTCATTGGCCAACAGCACCTCGTCGGCCCGGCTGACGAGATATTCGGCGCGGGCGCGCGTATAGGTTTGTCGGCGGCTGGTCTTGTGGCGCAGCAGCATGTCGCTCGAAGCGAGCCGCACCCGCGCCAGCTGCAGGGTCCAGACCTTGTCGGCGGCGAGCGGCTCGTAGGGCTGCACCGAAACCGCTACTTCGCCACTGCGCGACAGGGCCAAGCGGGTGCGCAACACGATCTGCTGGCGGCCGACCGCATTCATCAGTGCTTCGCCGACCCTTTGCGGGTCGCAGGCGAAGCCGAGCTCGCTTGCTGAGCCGTAAAGCCGCGCGAGATGGCGATCGAAACGGAGGAAACCCGAGCCGGGTTCCCAGCGCATGGTTTCGATCAGTTCGAAATCGGCGGTGTTCCCGTCGCGAAACGGGCTTTCAGCAGACACTCCTGGTACTCCTCCTCGGCCGTCGAATCGAAGACGACACCACCGCCGACATTGTAGACGGCCTCGCCATCGGCAAAGAGCGAGATGGTGCGGATCGCCACGGAAAAGCGCATCCGGCCGCCGGGCGCGATCCAGCCTATGGCGCCGCAATAGACGTCGCGCGGCCCACCTTCCAGATCACGCAGGATCTCCATGGCGCGGATTTTCGGTGCGCCGGTAATCGAGCCGCAGGGAAACAGCGCAGCGAAGATCTGGCGGATGGAGAGGCCGGGCAAAAGCGTCGCCCGTACACGGCTCACCATCTGGTGGACGGTCGGGTAGCTCTCGATGCGGAAAAGCTCCGGAACGTCGAGCGTGCCAACCTCGCTGATCAGCGAAATGTCATTACGCAGGAGATCGACGATCATCCGGTTCTCGGCCTGGTTCTTCTCGTCGTTGCGCAAGAACGTTTTCAGGCGATCGTCCTCTGCCTTGGTGGCGCCGCGCGGCGCGGTGCCTTTCATCGGATGCGTCTCGATCATGCCTTCGGCGTCGACCTCGAAAAACAGTTCCGGCGAACGCGACAAGACGATCGGCTCGCCGAGTGCGACCAGCGCGCCATACTTCACCGGCTGGCGTTCGGTCAGCGCATCGAAGGCGGCCAGCGGATCGCCGGACCAGTGCGCGTGGACCGGAAAGGTGAGATTGCCCTGGTAGCAGTCGCCCTTGCGAATATGATCGTGCAGCCTGGCAAAGCGTTTGGCGTAGTCGTCCGAGGACCAGACCGCCTTGGCGTCAAAGATTGGGGCATCGAAGATCGGGCCGTTGGTCGCCGGCAGATCACCTGGCGCGACCGTCTCTTCGACCGGCGCGTCGAACACGCCCAGGCAGAAAAGCGGAGCGCGGCGGCCGGCCGGCAGCAGCGGAACGAGCTTCGGCTCAAGCAGGTAGCCGGCCTCGTAGGAGAAATAGCCGGCCAGCCATTTGCCGCCGTCATGTGCGGCCTGCGCGGCTTCCAGCGCCGGCAAAAAGTCCCGCTCGCTATGCGCCGCGATGATCTCGGCCGGCCGGTCGAAAACGAGCTGACGCGCGCTCTCGTCGTTCCGGAATATTGCAGAAGGCAGGGACATGGGGCAGGGACATTAGGCTCGGATGCTGCGGTCGCCAGCGATCGATCTATATGGGGGCTCGACCGTGCGCAATCGAGGGAACGGCGTCTCAAGACGCAAAGGCGCGGCTGCAAAAACAAAAGCGACGCCCGAGGGGCGCCGCCTTGTTCCAAATGCCGTCCCGGGATGGATCAGGTGTTGCTGGCTTCCCCCGCGGTCGGGAAGCGGCGCACAAATTCCTTTTCGTCGCCGGCGGCAAGCAGTTTCGCCTGCTCGATCCAGCGTTCACGTTCGATGCGGCCGTCGAAATTCAACGTCGCCTCGATCCGCCTGACGTCGTCGGGCGTCCAGGCGGCGATCTGGGCGTAGGTCGTGACCCCAAGCCCTTTGAGCAGCCGCTCGTTGGTCGGGCCGATGCCGATCAGGCGACGCAGATCGTTGGCGTTGCCGGCTGCTGCGGCTGTTACCTTGCCGGTCGCGGCTTTCTTTGCCGCTGGCGCAGCTTTGTTTGCCGCTGGCGCAGTCTTTTTTGCCGCTGGCGCGATCTTGGGTGCGGCGCTCGCTTTCGATGCAGGCGGTTTCGGCGTTGCCGGTTTCGCGGCACTTGCGCGTGGCATGGTCGCGGCCGCCGCGGATTTCTTCGGCGCCGGTTTGGCCGGCGCGGATGTCGACATCAGGGTTGACGGCGCCTGGATCGCTGCTTTGGTCGCGCCGGCCTTGGCGGTGGTCTGCGTCTTGGCGGGTTGCATCTTGGCGCTTGGCGCTTGGGCGGCTGGCGCCTCGCCCAGCCGGCGCTCGAGGTCGGCGCGGGCGCGGCCGCATGCATCCAACTCACCGGTCAGACGGTCGCTATCGGCCCGCAATCTGTCGCGTTCGCTGCGCGTGCGGTCGAGATCGCCGCGCAAACTGTCGAGCTCGCCACGCAGGCGTCCCCAAATGAACCAGCCAACCAACACACCTACCAGGAACGCCAGGAGCATGTAGAAAAAAGTGCTCATTGTCTTTCTCTCTCCAGTCCGATCCGTCCGCCCTGGCCTGGAGCCATGACCTCAGCGAAGGACCATTCGATGGTGGTTCCGCAATTTGCAGAACAGCCGGCTTCGATCGAGCTGTCGGCGACCGGTTTGCCCCTAGCCAACAGCCGTTGTCGCATCCGCCGACACGCCATGACCGGTCGGGATTTTCCGACCTGACCCATTCGTGCCCGGCTGAGCTTGAGGGCGGACGCTATCATACAGCTTACGGGAATCTAACGGAAAACTTCCATGGAAAGTTATTTAAGAACAAATATCCAAGACAAGAATAGAACCATCGCCAATATGCATTGCAGCTAAACTGTTCTGGAAAACCCGGTCACCCGGTGTTGCGCATCAATTGTCCAGTGCTTCCAGCTCGTCGATCAGTCCGCTGATCACGCCAAGCCCGATCTGCCAGAAGGCAGGGTCGGCCGCGTCAAGGCCGAACGGCGCCAGAAGCTCGGAATGATGCTTGGTGCCGCCGGCGCGCAGCATGGCAAAATATTTCTCCTGAAAGCCGCGCTCCGCGTTCTGGTAGACCGCGTAGAGTGAGTTCACCAGACAATCGCCGAATGCATAGGCATAGACATAAAAAGGCGAGTGGATGAAGTGCGGGATATAGGTCCAGAAAACCTCATACCCCTCGCGCAGCTTGATCGCCGGCCCGAGGCTTTCCGCCTGCACTTCCAGCCAGAACTGGCCGAGCCTGTCGGAGGTCAATTCGCCGCTCTTGCGCTCGGCATGCACCTTGCGCTCGAACTCATAGAAGGCGATCTGGCGCACGACCGTGTTGATCATGTCCTCGACCTTCTGCGCGAGCATGGCCTTGCGCTCGCGTTTGTCGGTGGTCTGCTCGAGCAGCGAGCGGAAGGTCAGCATCTCGCCGAAGACCGATGCGGTTTCGGCCAATGTCAGCGGCGTCGACGCCATCAAGGCACCCTGGCCGCCGGCCAGCACCTGATGCACGCCATGGCCGAGCTCGTGCGCCAGCGTCATCACGTCGCGCGGCTTGCCCATATAGTTCAACAGCACATAGGGATGCGCCGAAGGCACGGTCGGATGCGCGAAGGCGCCGGGCGATTTGCCGGGTCTCACCGGTGCATCGATCCAGTTGCGGTCGAAGAAAGTTCTCGCGATCTCCGCCATGTCGGGCGAAAAGCGCTGGTAGGCGGAAAGCACGGTGTTCTTGGCCTCGTCCCAGCCGATGACTGCCTGCGGGGTCTCCGGCAGGGGCGCGTTGCGGTCCCAATGGTTCATCACCTCCATGCCGAGCCAGCGCGCCTTCATCGCGTAATAGCGATGCGACAGGCGCGGATAGGCGTCGCGAACGGCGGCGGCGAGTGCATCCACGACGCTGCGTTCGACGCGATTGGCGAGGTGGCGGGAATCGGCAATGTCCTCGAAGCCGCGCCAGCGGTCGGAGATCTCCTTGTCCTTGGCCAGCGTGTTGGTGACCAGCGTGAAGACGCGCAAATTCTGCCGAAAGGTGGCGGCCAGCGCCTCGGACGCCCGGCGGCGAACCTCGCCATCGGCGTCCTGCAGGCGATTGAGCGCCGGCTCCAGCGTCAGCTCCTCGCCGTCGACGTCGAAGCGCAAGTCGGTCATCGTCTCGTCGAACAGGCGGTTCCAGGCCCCGCGCCCGGTAATCGACTTCTCATGGAAGAGTTGCTCGATGCGGTCTTCGAGCTGATAGGGCTTGTCCTTGCGCAGATCGAGCACCCAAGGCCGGTAGTGGGCGAAGGCCGGATCGGCGGCGAGTGCGTTTTCGATCGCGCTATCGTCGATGAGGTTCAGCTCGAGCGCGAAAAACAGCAGGTGCGCGCTGGCATCGGTCATCTTTTCCTGGATATCGCCATAGAGCTTGGCGCGCTGCGGATCCGACGTGTTGCCGGCATAGATAAGCCCGGCATAGGAGACGATCCGGCCGATCAGCTCCTCCAGCGCTTCATAGGCCTGAAGCGCCTCGCCCAGCCTGCCGGTGCTGCCACGCCCGGCCTCGGCGGCGAGCGTGCCTTTCCAACGGCTCTCGAAGGCGATGGCATCGGCGGCGGCCTTGGCGATGTCGCGCTTCAGTTCGGGCGCTTCCATGCCCGAATAGAGATCGGCCAGATTCCATTCCGGCAGATCGCCAAGCTCCGCCACGCCCTGACCGGACGCCGCCGCCAGCTTTCGAGCAAAAACCATGCGCATTGCCGATCCTTCCAGACACGAAAATTCGAGGAAACGAGAAGCCGGTCAAATCCTAAGGAATTCGTTCACCGGGTTTTTTGAAACCTTATTTAGAACCCTGTGCCAAGATGATCCATAGGGCGCATTCTCGGGCGGGCACGGTCGGATCAGTCATGGCAGCTTCCATACTCATAGTCGATGACGATCCGGTGCAGCGCAGGCTGCTCGAGGCGGCGGTGACGAAATTCGGCCACACGGCGATCGTCGCCGATGGCGGGGAGGCCGGTCTCGATCTCGTCGACGGGCCCAATGCGCGCGACGTCTCGGTGGTCATCCTCGACCTGATGATGCCCGGCCTCGACGGCATCGGCGTGCTGAAGGCGATGCGCGAGCGCGGCATCCACATTCCCGTCATCGTGCAGACCGCGCAGGGCGGCATCGAAACCGTCGTTTCGGCAATGCGCCACGGCGCCTTCGACTTCGTCGTCAAGCCGGCCTCGCCCGACAGGCTGCAGGCGTCGATCGGCAACGCGCTCAAGGTCGAAGCGCTCGAAGGCGAAGTGAAGCGCTCGTCACGGCAGCGCGGCGGCCATCTGACGTTCAAGGACATGATCACCCACAGCCCGGCGATGGACCGGGTGATCCGGCTCGGCCGCAAGGCGGCGGCGTCCAACATCCCGATCCTGATCGAGGGCGAATCCGGAGTCGGCAAGGAGCTGGTGGCGCGCGCCATCCAGGGCAGCGGCGACCGCCGCTCGAGACCCTTCGTCACCGTCAATTGCGGCGCCATTCCCGACAATCTGGTCGAATCGATCCTGTTCGGTCACGAGAAGGGCTCGTTCACCGGCGCCACCGAAAAACACACCGGCAAGTTCGTCGAAGCGCATTCCGGCACGCTGTTTCTCGACGAAATCGGCGACCTGCCGCTTGATGTGCAGGTCAAGCTGTTGCGCGCCGTGCAGGACGGCGAGGTCGATCCGGTCGGCGGGCGCTCGACCGTCAGGGTCGACATCAGGCTGATCTCGGCAACCCATCGCAACCTGCTGCAGCAGGTCAAGGACGGCAAGTTTCGCGAGGATCTGTTCTATCGGCTGAACGTCTACCCGATCGTCGTGCCGCCATTGCGCGACCGTCGCGACGACATCCCCTATCTGGTCGAGCACTTCATGGAGAAGGTGGCGCCCACTGACCCGCGTCGCCGGCTGCGGGGCATCTCGGCTGCGGCGCTCGCCATGCTGCAGGCCTATGACTGGCCGGGCAATATAAGGCAGCTCGAAAACGCCGTCTTCAGGGCTTCGGTGCTCGCCGAAGGCGACATGCTGACCGAAGAAGAATTCCCGCAGATCCGGGCGCAGGTCGAGGGCACGGTCAATCTCGATGCGGACGTCGCGCTGCCAGCTTCCGGGTTGCCAGCTTCCGGATTGCCAGGTTCGGGATTGCCTGCGGGCAGCCAGTCGCGTGACAGCATACCGGCCGCCTGCGGCATCGCCGCGGCCGAACCCGATGCGCTGGCCAGGCCGCGCTTCGGCACGCTGCGGGCGCTCGACGAGCGCGGCAATGTGCGTGCGCTGGCCGACGTCGAACTCGAAATGATCAAGCTCGCCATCGACCACTATAATGGCCAGATGAGTGAGGTCGCCCGCCGCCTCGGCATCGGCCGGTCGACGCTCTACCGCAAGCTCAAGGAATACGGCATCGACCCGGAAACCGGCCGCGTCGAGCGGCTCGCTTCCTGAGGCACAGGGCCAAGCCGATTGTCATCCGGACATCATTCGAAGCAATTGCGCCTTGAAACGAGGTGTTCGCCGTAGCGTTCACGTATTAAGGCGGACGGTAACAGATCGTGTTTCGGGCAAGCGCCGAAACATGATCTAAACCAGCGGTTTACCAAGATATCCGGCGCAATATTTTTGGCGGGATATCGCCACCGTGTTACCGCATTTCGGCTTCAATAAGCGATGATTAACCATTAGGATCGATATTCGGATGCACACACCACGCATCCGTTTGGTCAAATCCGGGGACAAAACGGCAGCCTGCAAGGCCTTTTGATTTGAACAGAATCGAACGACACAAAAACGGGCGACATTATCACATGAGCGTCTGGCCGAGATGGCTGGCAGCGGTGATTGTTGCCGTCGGGTTCCTTGCAGCGGCGGCAACCGGCGCCAGCGCCGAGACACGTTCGCTGAAGCTCTATCATCTCCACACGCATGAAAAGGCGGAGATCGTCTACAAGCGCAATGGCCGCTACGACCAGGCGGGCTTGCGAAAGATCAACATCATCCTGCGCGACTGGCGTCGTAACGAGCCGACCAAGATGGATCCGCGCCTGCTGGACCTGGTCTGGGAGGCTTATCGGGAGAGCGGCGCAACCGACTACATCCAGGTCGTTTGCGGCTATCGTTCGCCGTCGACGAATTCGATGCTGCGCAGCCGCAGCAGGGGCGTCGCCGAGAAGAGTCAGCACATGCTCGGCAGGGCGATGGATTTCTACATTCCCGGCGTGCCGCTGAAGAAGCTGCGCGACATCGGTCTCAGAATGCAGGGCGGCGGCGTCGGCTACTATCCCAGCTCCGGCTCGCCCTTCGTGCATATGGATGTCGGCAATGTGCGCCACTGGCCCGGCATCAGCCGCCAGGAACTGGCGCGCGTGTTCCCCAACGGCAAGACGCTGCATGTGCCGAGCGACGGCAAGCCGCTGCCTGGCTATCAACAGGCGCTCGCCTCCTACAAGGCCCGCAAGGGCGCCGGCGCGCCGGCCATCGAACTGGCCAGCGCAAGCGGCGGTGGCAAAAAATCCCGCGGTTTCCTGGCGGCCTTCTTCGGCGGCGGCGACGACGAGGCGGACGACAGCGCCGATGTGGCGATGGCCGAGCCAGCGCCAAAGCCTCGCAACGTGAAGCCGGCGCCGGCCGCCAAGAGCAACAACCTGCCTGGCATCGCCATCGTGGCGCCTCAGGATGCCAAGCGCGCCGCGATTCCGGAAGTCGCCGATGCTCCGGCGCCTGCGCCCGAACCGGAGAATGACACGCCGGAGACGATCATCGCGGCATTGCCGGCGCGCAGCATCCCGCTGCCTGATTTTGCTCCGCGCCCGAAGGCCGACATCGGCGCCCAACCGCCTGAAAACATTCCGTTCGGGGTGGCGGACGCGACTGGGTCCACCGAACAGGCGGTGGCAACCGCGCAGGCCCCGGCAAGTGTTCCTTTTGGCTCGGCGGCACCGTCCGCTGTCGCCGATCCGGTGCAGGTCGCGGCCAACAACATTCCCGTGCCGAGTTGGCGGCCCGATCATTCGCTGACGGCCGATCTTACGCCAGCCGCTGCTGCGCCGGCCGATTTTGCGCCGCAGGACAAGCAAGTGTTGCTGGCGCTGGCGAGTGCGACCGAGCGGAGCAACACCGCCACCGACGCATTCTCGGTATTGCCGTCGGCGCGGCCCGACAGTTCCCAGCCCGACGAGGTCAAGGCCGTTCTGGAGCGGGTCAGCGCGACCGACAAATACCAGGTCGCTTCGCTTTCCGAGCAAGCATCGGTGTTCGAGGAACCGGCGAGCGACGATGGCGCATCGCCGCGCGAGGCTATCGTTGCCCGCCCGGCCGGTTCCGATCCGGCTTCCGTCATCGGTGCGGGCGTGAAGACCACACGCAAGGAACCCAGGCCCACCGCCCACGACCTGAAACCTGGCCCCAAGCCGGTGGTGGTCGCTGCCGCGCCGCAGGCTGCCCGTTGGGCGCTGCACAGCGGCGAGTATGTCGCAAGCGTTTCAGATGCCACAACGGCGCCGCGCTACGCCTACGACTTCGTCCGCACGGCGCCGAGTGAGGTCTATACCGTAGGCTTCCAGCCAGGCAACGAGATGGCCGACGCCAATCGGTTCACCGGCAAGGCCGTCAAGTTCATGTCGGTGGCCCGATTCCAGACCAAGTAACGGCTGGGCAAACATCATTAAGGCCGCGCTGGCAACCGCGCGGCGTGTCATCCGTTCCACTGTTGGCACTGGCTTCTATCGCGCTGGGATGCTACCCAACAGGCAGCATTTCTCCCGCTTCGTCTAATGGTAGGACAGCGCCCTTTGAAGGCGTGAATCGTGGTTCGAGCCCATGAGCGGGAACCAGCCGGCGAACCAGATCGGAAGTAGGCCAGATCGGCGGGGGGTTTTTCATGCAGGAGATGCTAGCGCCCGAGCTTGCGCGCCTCGCGTGCCAAGGCTTCGATCTCGTCCCATTTGCCGGCCTTGACCAGATCGTCCGGCGCCACCCAGGAACCGCCGACACAGATGACGTTGGGCAGGCTGAGATAGTCGGCGGCATTCTTGCCGGTGATACCGCCGGTCGGGCAGAATTTCACGTCGGCAAGCGGCGAGGCGAATGCCTTGAGCGAGGCGATGCCGCCCGACTGTTCTGCCGGGAAGAACTTCAGGAAACGCAGGCCGGCTTCGCGAGCGGCCATGACCTCTCCCGGCGTGATGGCGCCGGGCAGCAACGGCACATCGCTGTCCTTGGCTGCCGCGAGAAGCTCGCGGGTGATGCCGGGGCTGACGATGAACTTCGAGCCGGCTGCCGCCGCCTCGCCGAACTGGCGGGCGTCCAAAATGGTGCCGGCGCCGACGACGGCGTCTTCGACCTCGCCCGCCACCCGGCGGATCGCCTCCAGCGCGTCGGCGGTGCGGAGCGTGATCTCAATCGCCGGCAGGCCACCGCGGGCCAGCGCCCGGGCCAGCGGCACCGCGTCGGCGAGATTGGCGATCTTCAGCACTGGGATGACCGGCTGGCCATCGAGGAGCGACAGGAGCTTTTCGGTCGTGCTGGGCATTCGTCGTCTCTCCTCTGTTGATCAATTCGACCGGTTAGCAGAAGGCGGTTTTTCTGTCCACGAAACGCGGCGTGTCGCGATGTCACGCGTGGTGTTCCAAACCGACCGCGGGTAGAACGCTCTCGGCTCTGCCTTGAAACGGCTGTCGTGAGCGTTTAGTGGCTCGGTGATGACACTGTCCAGCCAAGCCTTCCGCGTCGCCGCGCTTTACCGCTTCGCCCGGCTCGACGCCTTCGAGGCACTACGCACGCCGCTCGCCGCCTTCTGCTGTGCACGCGGCATCAAAGGCACGCTGCTTTTGGCGCGTGAGGGCATCAACGGCACGCTCGCCGGCAGTGAAGCGGCAATCGCCGCGCTCATCAATCATCTCGAATCCATCGAAGGTCTCGCCGGCCTCGAGATCAAATACAGCAGCACCGCAGCGATGCCGTTCCACCGCATGAAGGTGCGGCTGAAGCGCGAGATCGTCACCATGGGCGTGGACAATATCGATCCGGCGGCAGGTGCAGGCACCTATGTTGCACCGGCCGACTGGAACGCATTGATCTCAGATACAGGCACCATCGTCATCGACACGCGCAACGCCTACGAGGTGTCGCTCGGCACCTTCAAGGGCGCTGTCGATCCCGCCACCGCCAGCTTCCGCGAATTCCCGGCCTGGGTCGAGCAGCATCGCGACGAGCTCGACGGGCGCAAGGTCGCCATGTTCTGCACCGGTGGCATACGCTGCGAAAAGGCGACGGCCTACGTGAAGTCGCTCGGCTTCGGGGATGTGTTCCACCTCAAGGGCGGCATTCTGAAGTATCTCGAAGACGTGCCCGCCGAACAAAGCCTCTGGCAAGGCGAATGCTTCGTCTTCGACGAGCGCGTTTCGGTATCGCACGGGCTGGTCGAAGGCGACGCGGAACTCTGCCGGGCGTGCCGGCATCCGCTGACAGCAGAAGACCGGCTGTCGCCGAAATACGCCGCCGGCGTTTCATGCCCGCATTGCTTCGATGCCCGCTCGGACGAAGATCGCGCCCGCTACGCCGAGCGCCAGCGCCAGGTCGAGCTGGCGCAAGCGCGCGGCGATCGCCACATCGGAAGTTAGCTTCACGTTAAGCGACCTTCACATTACGCGACAGAGAAGCGGTCGATGACCCACAGCCATGTCCCGTCGCTCTGCCGGCGCGCGATCTCGGTGGTGATCGTGCCATCGGGAAGCCGGGTCGAGGTGAGCGCCAGGTCGCCATTGATGACAGCCGGGCGCTGATCTCCGGACTGAAATTTTCGGCCGGTTGCGGTGATCTTCGCGAACAGCGCCCGTATGGCTTCGCGGCCGAACGTCAGTTGTCCGCTACCGCTGTCGATGACGGCATGCGGCTCAAAAAGCGCTGCCATGCCGTCGATGTCTCCGACCCACTGCCGCGAAATCAGCAGACGCTCCAGTTGTTGGGGATCGCGTGCCGGCTCGCGGTCTGTCTCATCGGTCATGCTAAGCTCCTCCCAAGGGACATGCCGCGACATTCCTCGAAGTCGAGGCTGGTTTCGACACGTCCAATGTCTGCAGCGCCGCGTGTTTTTTGGCGCCGAAGGAGGCTGCAGCAGTTTGATTTCCGCGTGAAATTCCAGCAGACGTCGGTTCGAGGTCATGCGCGGCAGCGGGCAAAAGGATGCACCCCGTCATTGTAATGTCAAACTGCGGGACCTAGGTCTTCGACGTGCAAACCTGCCCGCGCACCTTCGGCCGGGCCAATTCTGGAGGCATAGATGTTCGATCCCAAGAAGCTCCTCGACGATCTGCTCGGCTCGCAACTTCCCGGCACCGGATCGACCGTCCGCGACAAGGCCGGACAGGCGGTGCAGATGGCCAAGGACAATCCGCTTGCCGCCGGTGCGCTGGCTGCGGTGCTGCTCGGAACCGGCCCAGGCCGTCAGGTCACCGGTGCGGCGGTGAAGCTTGGTGGGTTGGCTGCGATCGGTGGCCTCGCCTACAAGGCCTACCAGAACTACAAGAATGGCAATGCGCCGGCCGAGACGCAAGCTGCCGGCGAACCGGAATTGCTGCCGCCGCCGGCCGATACCGCCTTCCATCCGTCGCAGGCGCCGCAGGGCGAAGACGAATTCACGCTGACGCTGGTCAGGGCGATGATCTCGGCGGCGAAGGCCGACGGCCATGTCGATGATGAAGAGCGGCAGAAGATCGCCGGCAAGCTCAGCCTCGCCGGCATCGGCGCCGAAGCGGAGAAATTCCTGATGTCGGAACTGGAGGCGCCGCTCGATCTGGATGTGCTGATCGCCGGCGCCAAGACCGATGCGCAAAAGCTGGAGCTCTACACCGCCTCGCGTCTTGCCATAGATCCGGACACGCGCGCCGAACGCGGCTATCTCGACCTGCTTGCCGGCCGCCTCGGCCTGCCGGACGCGCTGGTCGATCATGTCGAGGCGACGGTGACGGCGGCGAAGGTACCGGCGGCAGGCAGCACCGCCAAGCCGGTGGCCGGTTCGCGTTGGTAGCTTGAGGGAAGAGCCGCGAAGCCCGGCGCTATTCGCGTTAGCTTCTCGTTAACCGAGGAAGCGCATCATTTTAGCCAGTCGGATCGGCTTTCCTCCTCCCAAGCCCGGTTCGGATCAGGGGCGGTCGCCAATGGCCGCCCTTTTTGCGAGCACAGCCTTCAGGCCGGCTTGCCATGGTTCCCGTCATTTGCGATGGCTCATCTCTTCCAGGGAGTACAGCCATGACCGACTACAAAACCGCCATCGTTACCGGCGCCGGCACGGGAATCGGCAAAGGCGTCGCCACGGCACTGCTCAAGGCCGGCTGGAATACGGTGTTCTGCGGCCGCCGCAAGCCGATGCTGGAGGAAGCAATCGCTGCGGCCGGTCCGTCACAGGCCAAGGCATTGGCAGTTGCTTGCGACATCAGCAAGGCCGATCAGGTCGACGATCTGTTCGAGACGGTGGCGGCGGCTTTCGGGCGCGTCGACCTGCTCTTCAACAACGCCGGCACGAGCTACAAATCGACATTGATCGACGACATCCCGGTCGAAGTGTGGGACGAAATCGTCGGGGTCAATCTCACCGGCTCGTTCCTGTGTGCTCGCGCCGCCTTCGGCGCCATGCGCAGGCAGCAGCCGATGGGCGGTCGCATCATCAACAACGGCTCGGTATCGGCCTATGCGCCACGGCCGGGCTCGGTGCCCTATACGGCGACCAAGCACGCTATAACCGGGCTGACCAAAACGCTGGCGCTGGACGGCAGGCCCTTCGACATCGCGTGCGGTCAGATCGACATCGGCAACGCGCTGACGGAGATGGCGCAAGCGATGACGGTCGGCGTGCCGCAAGCCAACGGCACCATCGCTGCCGAAGCGGTGATGGATGTCGAACGCGTCGCCGATGCCGTCCTCCACATGGCCAGCCTGCCGCTCGACGCCAACGTGCTGTTCATGACCGTGATGGCAACCAAGATGCCGTTTGTCGGGCGAGGGTAGTCGCAGTCCGGTCTAGGGCTGCGCGGCCGGAAGCGGCACACCGGGAAGATACAGCGAAATCGGGCGGATTTCGTAGACGGCGGTCGGATTGACGCGGCGAAGGTCGCGCGCAATTTCGATCGCGGCGTCACGGCTGGCGCAGTCGACGACATAGAGCCCCAACAATTGCTCCTTGGTCTCGGCGAAGGGGCCGTCAATAACCATTCCGGCGCCTGGCCCGCGCAAGGTGCAGGCGTCTTGTGTCGCGCCGAGCCGCGCCGCCGGCCCAAGGGTGCCTTCCCGGTAAAGCCGATCGTTGATCTGGAGCAGGTCGGTCATCAGCGCCGCATCCTCCTCCCGCGTCAGCGCCGCAATTGCTTCTTCCTCATGATAGGCAAGGATGGCATAAAACATCCGATGTCACCTTTCTTCAGCCGTGTACCTGTCCTCACTTCGCCAGGAACGCTTCGATCCGTTCCAGCGCGCGCAGGATGTTCTCCTCGGAATTGGCATAGGACAGCCTGACATAGCCCTCGCCGAGAATGCCGAAATCGGGCCCGCCGATCAGCGCCACGCCGGCATCCTCGAGCAGCGCCGAGGCGAGCTTCTTGGCCTTCCAGCCGGTTTTGGAAACATTGGGGAAGGCATAGAAAGCGCCTTTCGGCGTGATGCAGGAAACGCCGGGCAAGGCATTCAGGCCTTCGACCACGACCTTCCTGCGGCGGTCGAAGGCGCGCATCATTTTGTCGACGTCGTCCTGCGGGCCGTCGATGGCCGCGATGCCGGCGTACTGGCTCGGCGCGTTGACGCAGGACCAGCAATTAACCGCCAGCTTGCGCACCTTGTCGTAGAGATGCGCGCCCTTGTCGCCATTCGGCCAGATCGACCAGCCCATGCGCCAGCCGGTCATCGCCCAGGTCTTCGACCAGCCGTTGAGCACGATCAGCCGGTCACGGATTTCGGGGAAGGCGAGCAGCGAACAATGCGTCTCGCCGTCATAGGTCATCACGTCGTAGATCTCGTCGGAGAGGATGGCGACGTCCGGGTGCGCTTCCAGCCCCTTGACGAGCTTCTCGATTTCGGCTCGCGGCGTGACGCCGCCGGTCGGATTGGCCGGCGAGTTGAGGATCAGCAGCCTGGTCTTCGGTGTGATCAGCGCCAGCGTCTCCTCGGCGGAAAAGGCAAAGCCGTTCTCCTCGCGCATCGGCACCGGGATGGGGGCAGCACCAGTGAACTCGATCATCGAGCGGTAGATCGGAAAGCCGGGATCGGGATAGAGGATCTCGGCGCCCGGCTCGCCGAACATCAGGATCGCCGCGAACATGGTCGGCTTGCCGCCGGGCAGGATCATCACCGCCTCGGGCGAGACTTCGACGCCGGTGGTAGCCAGCGTGCGGCGCACCACCGCCTCGCGCGTCGCCAACAGGCCATTGGCCGGCGTATAGCCGTGATGGCCGTCGCGCAGCGCCTTGATCGCGGCCTCGACGATGTGCTGCGGCGTCTTGAAGTCGGGCTGGCCGATGCCGAGATTGACGATGTCGCGGCCTTGATGGGCAAGTGCGGTGGCACGCGCCAGCACCGCGAAGGCATTTTCCTCGCCGAGGCGGTCGAAGGCCGAAATCGTGTGGAGCATTTTTCCCGTCCGTGTGGTTCTTTCAGCGAGCGTGCGTTTTTGTGAGCGTCCTTTCGCAAAAGTCAAACGGATTGGAGCTTCGGGTGTCGGAAAACCTCAAGAATTGGCAGCCGCGTCCGCGGCCGGAACGCAAGGTGCTGGAGGGGCGCTATGTCGGGCTGGAGCCGCTCAATGCCGAAAAACACGGCGATGGCCTGTTCGAGGCATCGGCAGTGCCCGATGTCGACGGCCGCTTTGCCTGGCTGCCAGACTACCCGCCGGAAACCCGCGCCGCCTTCCAGCCGTGGTTGGACAAGGCAGAAGCCAGCGAGGACCCGCTGTTCTTCACGGTCATCGACAAGGCCAGCGGCAAGGTCGCCGGACGCCAGACGCTGATGCGTATCGACCCTGCCTATGGCGTGATCGAGATCGGCAACATCTATTGGGGTCCGCTGATCTCGCGAAAGCCGGCGGCGACGGAAGCACAGTTCCTGTTCATGAAATACATCTTCGACGAACTCGGCTATCGCCGCTATGAATGGAAATGCAACAATCGCAACGAGCCGTCGAAGCGCGCGGCGGAACGTTTCGGCTTCAAGTTCGAAGGCATTTTCCGTCAGCATCTTGTGGTCAAGGGCGAAAACCGCGATACCGCGTGGTATTCGATCATCGACAAGGAATGGCCTGATCTGCGCAGAGCCTATGAGGCGTGGCTCGCTCCGGCCAATTTCGACAGCGACGGCCAGCAGAAGCGGCGGCTCGAGGATTTCCGCGCCGAGTTCGGGGTGTAGCAGGAGCTCATAAATGGCGCATACCCACGACCATGATGCGCAGGGGCATGACCAAAGTCACGGCGCCGGGCATGTGCATGGCTCGACCGACAAGAAGCGCGTGCTGATCGCGGCCTGCCTGACCGCCGGCTTCATGGTCGTGGAAGCGCTCGGTGGCCTGCTGACGGGCTCGCTGGCGCTGCTGGCGGATGCCGGCCACATGCTCGCCGATTGCATCGCGCTCGGCCTTGCCTGGTATGCTTTTCATCTTGCCAGTCGGCCGGCAACCGTTCGCCTCACCTACGGTTTTGGCCGGGTCAAAACCCTGGTCGCCTACACCAACGGCATCGCCATCTTCGCCATTGCGCTGTGGATCGTCTACGAGGCATGGGGCCGCCTGCAAGCACCGGCCCCGGTGCTCGGCGGGCCGATGCTGGTCGTTGCGATCGCCGGCCTGCTGGTCAACATCGGCTCCTTCTTCGTGCTGCATGGCGGCGATCGTGGCAGCCTGAACATGCGTGGCGCCATCCTGCACGTGCTCGGTGACCTGCTCGGCTCGGCAGCGGCGATCGTTGCGGCGCTGGTGATCCTGGCGACGGGCTGGACGCCCATCGATCCCATCCTGTCGGTCCTTGTCGCGCTGCTGATCCTGTCCACGGCCTGGTCGCTGATGCGCGAAGCCGCCCACGTCCTGCTCGAAGGCGTACCGGCAAGCCTCGACCGCGACCTGATCGCCAAGGACATAGAAGGCGCGGTCAAGGGCGTGCGCGAGGTGCACCACATGCATGTCTGGTCGATCGACGGCTCCAGCAATATGGCGACGTTGCACGCCTGCCTGGATGAAGGCGTCGATTCGCATATGGCGGTCAGCGCGATCAAGAAGCGGCTTGCGGCAGAGCATGGCATAGCCCATGCCACCGTCGAACCGGAATTCGGCCAATGTGCCGACAGCCATGACGGCCGTCATGAGCATGAAGGCGAGCACGACGATGCGCATGATGCGGCACCGCATCGCGGCCACTATCACTGACTCGGGAGTTCTTCGTATTGGCAACGATCAACATGAACCCCCGCCTCCCTGGGGCCGCCTGATGGATCGCGATACCCGCAATGCGGCGATCGGCGCCGCCTGGGTTTTGCTGCTGTTCGGCATCGCAGCCTATTATCTTCCAACCGTGATGCTGGCGGTCGGCAAAGTCTCGACCGTTCTTGCCGGCATCGTCGCCGCGGTCTTCATGGTGGCGATTTTCGTCGTGTTCTGGTTGCGTAGCCGCAGCCAGCGCAAAAAGGATCATTGATATGCGCATTCTGATCACCGGCGCGGCAGGCATGGTCGGCCGCAAACTCATCGCCCGGCTGGCCAAGGACGGGACGCTCAGCGGCCGCAAGATCGCCGCGCTCGACCTTCACGACATCGTGCCGCCACAAGCGCCGGTCCTCGAAGGTGTCAGCATTACCCTCCACACCGGCGACCTTGCAGCACCAGGCGCGACGGCAAATCTGGTCGCGTCGCGCCCCGACGTGATCTTCCATCTCGCCGGCGTCGTGTCGGGTGAAGCGGAGGCGAATTTCGATCTCGGCTATCGCGTCAATCTCGACGGCACCAGGGCGCTGTTCGATGCCATAAGGCTGGCGGGGTTTGCGCCGCGCGTCGTCTTCACCTCGTCGATCGCCGTGTTCGGCGCCCCATTCCCGGATGTCATCCCGGACGAGTTCCATCCGACGCCGCTGACCTCCTACGGCACGCAGAAGCTGATCGGCGAGGCGCTGCTTGCCGACTACACGCGGCGCGGCTTCTTCGACGGCATCGGCATCAGGCTGCCGACCATCTGCGTCAGGCCCGGAAAGCCGAACAAGGCGGCCTCAGGCTTCTTTTCCGGCATCATCCGCGAACCGTTGAGCGGCCATGAAGCGATCCTGCCGGTGCCGCGCTCGGTGGTGCACACACACGCCAGCCCGCGCTCGGCGGTCAATTTCTTGATCCATGCCGCCCAGATCGACGGCGCTGCCGTCGGCCCGCGCCGCAATCTGACGATGCCGGGCGTCGCCGTCAGTGTCGGCGAGCAGATCGAAGCGCTGGAACGTGTCGCCGGCGCCAAGGCGGTGAAACTGATCCGCGAGGAGCCCGACGAGACGATCTGGGCGATCGTCAAAGGCTGGCCGACACGCTTCGAGGCGCGACGCTCGATGGAACTTGGCTTTGCCGCCGAAACGAGCTTCGACGACATCATCCGCGTCTACGTCGAGGACGAGTTGGGCGGCAAGATCTCTATTTAAAGCGCCCGATCGGACGCAACGAGGGTCAGGCGCCGGTCAGGCTGGCCGACAGCAGCAGCAGGCCGAACAGGAAGACGAAGGCGGCGCCGCCGATCTCGACGAAGGAATGGATGCGGTTGCCCATGCGGCCGTCGCCGGCGAAGTACACCGCCCAGTTCTTGGCCGTCACCGCAAGCGTCGCCAAGGCCGAAACCGTGATCGCCGTGCCGAGCGCCATGGCCAGCACCGAAAGGATGCCCCCGAACCATAGGCCATTCAGCAAGGCGAAGCTCAGCACGATCAGCGCGCCGGAGCAGGGACGGATGCCGACGGCAGCGACAGCCGACCAGGCGGTGCGCCAGTCGAAACGGTCGCCGGAAAGCAGCGCCGGGTCGGGCGCATGCGAATGTCCGCAGGTGTCGCAGACCTCGCCGACCGCATGGTGATGGTCGTGCGCAGCATGAGCATGGTGTTGGTCGTGGGCGCCGTGGTCATGGGAATCATGATCATGCGAATGGTCGTGATCGTCATGCGCATTAAGCGCGTGGGAATGCGTCGCGTGCGCTGAATGTGAATGGCCGGCATGCGAATGGCCGGCGTGGCCGGCGTGGGCGGCCGAGAGGCTGTAGCCGGGATTTGCGCCGAACAGGCGCAGGATCGCCGGGCCGGCCTTGCGCCACAGAAGCCAGGCGCCGAACAGGGTGACGAAGACATAGCTCATGATTTCGAGGAACCATGCGGCGTCAGTCATCGAGACAGCGGTGCCGCGCAGCACGAAATAGGCGAGCAGCATCACCACGATCGCGGTCAGCGCCTGCAGCAGGGCCGAGACGAAGGACAGCATGATGCCGCGCCGGAGCGCGACTTCATTGGCCACCATGTAAGACGAGATCACCGCCTTGCCGTGGCCGGGGCCGGCAGCGTGGAAAATGCCATAGGCAAAGGACAGGCCGATGAGCAGCCACAGCTTGCTTCCGTCCTGGCGCATCGCCTTCATCGCGCCGGCAAGCGCATGATAGAATTCCTGCTGGCGCAGATTGATCCACATCAGGATGTGGGCAAACGGGCCGGTGGTTGGGGCCATCCCGTCATTGGTGCCGATGCCGAGCGAACTCTGGGCGTGGGCGGAGCCGAGGAAGTGCGTCATCACCAGGGTGGCGGCCAGAAGGCCGAATGCCAAACGCAGGGACGGTTTCGTCACTGGATCTATCCTTCCGGCTGACAGGTCAGCTCAAGCTTGGTGGCAAAGATCTTGCTCATGTCGGTGCCCGTCGGATCATTGAAGAAAGCGTCGGTCAGGGTCTTCTGGTTCTCGGCGATCGCCTCGTCCGGGTTTGGGCGGACGACCTTGCTGGTGCAGGTCGAGGGCAAGCCATCGACCTGCAGATTGGCATCCTCGGTGAAATCGATCGCGGTGTAGAAGGTCGGGTCGTAGACGCCGATATCGATCTTGCCGCTGAGCTTGATCGGCGTCTTCGGTTCGGATTCGAACAGGATGATGAGCTGGTCGTTGTCGAAATTGGCCATCAAATGCGGCGGCGGGTTCATCGCCACGTCCTTGCCATCGACGGTGACAAGCTGGAAGTAATTGAACTCCGCCAGCGAAGCATGGACGGTGTCGGCGACTTCCTTCAGCTCCTTGTCGTCGAGCTTCAGGTCGGAATTCTTGTCGAATTCCATCATCACCGTGCTCGAAAACAAATCGTCGAAGCGCCAGAGATGGCGCAATGCCTTCACAGTTTGGTGATCCGGGCTGAGGACCACTTCGAGGCGGGCCTCGGCGAAGACGTGGGGATGCACCTCAGCCGGTCCGACGGCGGCAAATGTCCCCGCCAAGGCCGAAGCCAGCATGATTGCTTGCCGTTTCAGGTGCATTCTCGGTCGTGATTCCATCGGCTTCGGTGAATGCCGACAGTTACCACAAAGGGGGCGAAAATGGGACCGGAAGGCGGCTGAAGCTCATGCGCTCCCCAGTGCCTTGAACCACTGCACCAGGAAGTCGACGAAAACGCGAACCTTTGCAGGCAGATAGCGCCGGTGCGGATAGACGGCAAAAATGCCGCCGCCGGGCAGGATGCGGTCATCCAGCACCGTCACCAGCTTGCCGCTTTCAATGTCGGGCGCGGCGATGAAATCCGGCAGGATGGAAAACCCCAATCCCGCCACCGCGGCGGCCCTCGCCGCCATCGGGCTGTTGACCTCGATCGGGCCGGACACCGAAACACTCACCGTATCGCCACTGTCGCCCTTGAACGGCCAGTTGGTCAGCCAGCGGCCATTGGTGTCGATGATGCAGGGCACGCGGCCAAGGTCCTGCGGCCGCACCGGCATACGGTGTTTGGCGATCAGTTCGGGAGATGCGCAGAGCCGCACCGAAAACGGCGCCAGCCGTCTCGCAATCAGTGAGGAATTTTCCAGCCGCGAAATGCGCACTGCCAGATCGAAGCCCTCCTCGACCAGATCGACGAAACGGTCGTCGAGATGAATGTCGAGCACGATGTCGGGATGCTGCTTGGCGAAGTCGATCAGCGATTGGCCGATCGGCGCGTCGGCAAAGGTGCGCGGCGCCGACAGCTTGATCCTGCCGCGCACGTCGCCGGAGGATTCGCGCACCGCATCGGCAAGGCTGTCGACCTCGCGCACAATCTCCGAGGCGCGCCGGTAATAGGTGTGGCCGGCCTCGGTCATCGAGAACTGCCTGGTCGTTCGATTGAGCAGCAGCGCACCGAGCTCGTCCTCCAGCTCGCGCACATATTTCGACAGCAGCGCCTTGGAGCGGCCGATCTTGCGTGCCGCCGCCGAAAAGCCTTCGGCCTCGACCACGTCGATGAAGGCGCGCATGCGGGTCAGCGTATCCATGTCATGCGCCTCCTTGGTGAGCTGAAAGGATGCGAGCGGCGAGCGTAATCAACTGCCGGTCGCTGTTCTTCGGGCCGAGCAGCGAAAGACCGAACGGCGCCCCGCCGGTCTTGCCGAGCGGCAGCGTGATCTGCGGAAATCCCGACAGGCCGGAAAGACACAGCAGTCTCAGCGCGCGCTCGCGATAGGTCTGCAAATCGGCGAATGATGCGGCCTTGAGCGGCGCGGCACCCGGAGCGGTCGGAAGCACAAGAACGCCGTCCTCGCCAAGCAGATCGGCAAGTTCGAGTCGAAACGAAACGCGACGTTCCGTTTCACGCTGCGCGGTCGCCGCGTCGATGGTCGCGCCATGCTCGAAGCGCTCCTTGACGCCGGGGCCGAGCATGCGGTCGCCGCCGGCGATCCAGACGCCGTGGCTTTGCCAGGCTTCATAGCCTTGCAGCTTGCGGAAGCACCAATAGAGATCGTCGGTGGAATGCGACAGCGGCCCAACGGTGCGCGGCGCGCCCAGCACCGTAGCGACACTGTGGATCATCGAGCGATATTCATCAGCCTCCTGCGGGCCGAGCACGAGCCCGTCCAGCGCACCGAGGGCGAGGGGGCGTCTCAGTTCGTGGCGGTGCGGATCGTCGCCGAGCAGCACCGTGCCGACCTTTTCGTAGGTGACGATGTCCTTGGCGAACCAACCGAACGTGTCCAGCGAAGGCGCCAGCGGCATGGCGCCGTCGAGCGAGATGCGGCCATGCGTGGTCCTGAGGCCGATCAGGCCGCAGAAGCTTGCCGGCGCACGGATCGAGCCGCCGGTGTCGGAGCCGGTGGCAATGTCGGCCAGCCCGCCGGCCACCGCCGCGGCAGAACCTGAGGACGAGCCGCCGGTGACGCGGTCGGGAGCCGCCGGATTTATCGGTGACGGGAAATGCGCGTTCAGCCCCAACAGCGAAAAAGCCAGTTCGTCGGTCTGCGTCTTGCCGACGAAACGGGCGCTGGAATCAAGCAGCGCCTGGACGGCCGGCGCCGTCGACGTGGCCGGCGAAGCCTCCCGGTATTTCTGCGGATTGCCGCAGCCGGTGCGGTAGCCGGCGACGTCGAAGATATCCTTGACGGCCAGCCGCAAACCGGCAAGCGGGCCATTTACCTGCTCAAGGTCGGGGATCTGATCAAGGTCGAGAAAAGCGTTCAGCGGGCCGCGAGTGCCTGTCATTCGTTCGATATCCGGATGTGCTTGCCGCAGCATTGTTTTTTCTGGTTGCCGCAGCATTGTTCGATGCCACAAATTTTACAACCTGCCATACGATTTTTATTGATTGTGAAATCTTTCGATCTTATATCGCGTTTGCCCAAAGTCGCACGTGCCTGTGGGTGTCCGCCGATCCTCAAATGGTGAGGGATATCGGTAAGGTAACTGGAGCCAACCCCTCCAGTCGGTTTAGCGGCCAACCGCCAGACCGAGGACACCTTGAAGCAACGACGGTGCGGGCCTTTCTGGTGTTCTGCCGGTCGTCCAAAGACCGGGGTTACTGAAGAGGCACACCTTCATTGCCGGCAGTGCGGACGGGTCTCCCATCCAAGCCAAGGCAGACAAAGCGAACCGAGGCCGGGCAAGGCCAAGGTTCACCGCCGCGAGACGGCGTTTCATGGTTCCGGGGTCTCCACCGGCTGGTTCCATGGATTGACGTCCCGCCTTTGTCCACCGCGCGTTCGCGAGGCCGAGAGCCTGCGTCCGCAAGCCTTTGTGCGCGCCGAAAGGCGCTGATGGAGAGACCCCGATGGCTACCCAGCGCATCCTTGACTTCCTCGCTACCCGACGTCCGAACGGCCCGTGCCTCGTCGTCGACCTCGATGTCGTGCGCGACAATTTCCGCGCCTTCGAGAAGGCGCTTCCCGATTCCAAGATCTACTATGCGGTGAAAGCAAACCCGGCGCCGGAAATCCTGCGCCTTCTTGCTGCGATGGGCTCGTCCTTCGACACCGCTTCCGTTGCCGAAGTCGAGATGGCGATGGACGCCGGTGCGCCGGCGGACCGCATCTCCTTCGGCAATACCATCAAGAAGGAGCGCGACATCCAGCGCGCCTACCAGCTCGGCATCCGGCTGTTTGCGGTGGACTGCGTCGAGGAGGTCGAGAAGATCGCCCGCGTCGCTCCCGGCGCCCGCGTGTTCTGCCGCGTCTTGACCGACGGCGAGGGCGCCGAATGGCCGCTGTCGCGCAAGTTCGGCTGCGTGCCGGCGATGGCGGTCGACGTGCTGCGCCATGCCAGGACGCTCGGCCTCGACGCCTATGGCGTGTCGTTCCATGTCGGCTCGCAGCAGACAGACCTGACCGCCTGGGACCGCGCGCTCAGCGACGCCAAGAAGGTGTTCGCGACCCTGGCCGACGAAGGCATCGTGTTGAAGATGGTCAATATGGGCGGCGGCTTCCCGACCCGCTATCTCAGGGATGTGCCGGTGGCGCAGGCCTATGGCCAGGCGATCTTCTCGGCGCTCAGGAAGCATTTCGGCAACGCGATCCCCGAGACGATCATCGAGCCGGGCCGCGGCATGGTCGGCAATGCCGGCGTGATCAAGTCGGAAGTCGTGCTGATCTCGAAGAAGGCCGACAACGACAATGTGCGCTGGGTATTCCTCGACATCGGCAAGTTCGGCGGTCTCGCCGAGACCATGGACGAAGCGATCCGCTATCCGATCGTCACCGCGCATGACGGCACCGAGACCGCGCCCTGCGTGCTCGCCGGCCCGACCTGCGATTCGGCCGACGTGATGTACGAAAAGACGCCGTACCCGCTGCCCTTGTCGCTGACCATCGGCGACGAGGTGCTGATCGAGGGCACCGGCGCCTACACGACGACCTACGCTTCGGTCGCCTTCAACGGCTTCGAGCCTCTCCGATCCTACGTGATCTGAGGGCTTCGGCTTTCAGATCATCCGGCGCGGGCGAGCAGATCGCCCGCTTCGGTTCGCCTGTGGAATCTCCGCTCGTGAAGGATCGCGGAAATGGACATTGTAGATTTCATTGTTGAAGGCGCAGCGGGAATCTCCCCCCTTGAGGGGGAGATGGCCGGCAGGCCAGAGGGGGTCGGTCCGGCTGCCTCAGCTTCCTTTGGGCCGCATGGGGCCGGCGCTTCACGCGCGGCGACCCCCTCTGGCCGCTTCGCGGCCATCTCCCCCTCAAGGGGGGAGAATGCCGGCGCTTTTGCCATCACCGCCGAAACCGCTGGCGACATCGGTGCGCGCGAGGCTTTGCTCGATCGCGCCATGGGGCCGAAGCGCCGGAAAAAGTCGTCGGAGAAGCTGCGGCGCGGTCGACGGCCCTCGGAAGGCCTTGCCTTTGTCGCGCGCGATGCGTCGGGCACTGTCGCCGGCACGGTGCGGCTATGGGACGTGGTGCTGGGCGAGGGCGGTCCGGCAGCGCTGCTGCTCGGCCCGCTTGCGGTCGACCCGGCGCTCAAGAATGCCGGCATCGGCTCGGCGCTGATGCGCCATGCGATCACGGAAGCCGCGCGCCTTGGCCATGCGGCGATCCTGCTGGTCGGCGATGCGCCCTATTACGAGCGCTTCGGGTTTTCGGCCGAAAAGACCGGCTCGCTTGCCATGCCGGGACCCTACGAACGGCACCGCCTGCTGGCGCTGGAACTGGTTGTCGGCGCGCTCGACGGCGCGCAGGGCACGCTGAAGGCTGCAGGGCGCAAGCTGAAGGTGCAGAGGCTGCCGCTCGCTGCTTGAGGGGGCGTGATGCTCAGGGGACCGAGCCGGAGTGGGAAGGCGGTTTTCAATTCGCCTCCATTGCCCGTTCCGGACGCCGGCGCTGCCCCTCACCTGCCTGCCGGCATCCTCTCCCCGTATAGTGACGGGTAGAGGGGCTCTCATCGACGATTTCGCCAATCGCCAGCGTTGCAGAACAGCGCCAACGTTGCGGTCAGCCCCTTCTCCCCGTCACTATACGGGGAGAAGTGCCCGGCAGGGCGATGAGGGGCAGCGCCGAGGTCGACCATTGGCGCTTTGTTTGGCCGCTCAGCCGATCAACTGGCTGAGTGCCATGGCGACGCTCATGTCGCCTTCGACCTTTATCTTGCCGGACATGAAGGCCATGGTCGGGTTGAGGTCGCCTGATATCAGCGAGTCCAGATCGTCGAGCGAGAGCTTTATGGTGCAATCGGCCGGCGCATCGGTGGTCGAGACATCGGCGCCGTCGATGACGATGACGCCATCACTGCCGGTGTCGAACTTCACGGAACGATCGAACCCGGCACTCGCCACGCGCGACCTGATCTTGTCGGCAATCTCCTGAACGCTCATGGCGGTTCTCCTCGTCTCGTTGGGTTTGTCGCGCGTTGGCGATTCGACCTGGCCGAAGTCGCTTGCCTAGTTTTACAGCCACGGCCGCCGGCGCATATAGCTTCGGGTTGACGTTTACGTCAACGCAGTTCCCCCTCGCCGAAATGGTCTTATCGACGCAGCATCACGCCGGGATGACCCTTGGCCGCCGGCATGTTGCCATGCGCTGTCGCCGGGCGTATCAGGCACCACTCCCCACGAATATCGGCGAGCCATCCGGTGCTTTCCAGAAACGAACCGCAAGTCTATGCCCGCCGGCTGCGTGCGGTGCTGATCCGATCGATCCCGCTGCTCGAGGCGCGCGGCATCGCCGTCGTCGTCCTGGCGGCTTTGGTCGGGGTGACGGCGGGCGCACTGGTCACCGGCATGAGCGGGTTGGTGCAAGTCCTGCATGGGCTGCTGTTCGGCGTTCAGCCTGGCGGGCGGCTTTCGGCGATGTTTTCGCTGCAAAGGCCGGAGCAGGCGCTGATCCCGGCGATCGGCGGCATCCTGCTCGGGCTGACGGTGATCTGGCTGAGAAAGCGGAAGTTCCGCACGCCGGTCGATCCGATCGAAGCCAATGCACTGTACGGCGGCCGCATGTCGCTGACCGACACCTTCATCATCGCCGGGCAGACGCTGATCTCGAGCGGCTTCGGCGCTTCGGTCGGGCTCGAGGCCGGCTACACGCAGGTCGGTTCGGGCCTGGCGTCGCGGCTTGCACGCTTCTTCAAGCTGCGCCGCAACGATGTCCGCATCCTCGTCGGCTGCGGCGCGGCCGGCGCGATCGCCGCCGCCTTCGATGCGCCGCTGACCGGCGCCTTCTATGGTTTCGAGCTGGTCATCGGCATCTACTCGGTCGCCAATGTCGCACCTGTGATGGCCGCCGCGATCTCGGCCTCGCTGACCGCAGAGGTGTTCGGCGGCGTGCCGTTTCCGCTGGAGCTCGCCGGTCTGCCGCAGCTCACCGTCAGCCAGTATTTGCCGTTCATGCTGCTCGGGCTTCTGGGCGGCGGTGCTTCCATCGCCATCATGCATCTGGTGAGCCTGATCGAGCGCCTCTTTGCCCGGCTGTCGATCGACGCCTCGCTGCGCCCCGCCATCGGCGGCGTGATGGTCGGGCTGCTGGGACTGATCACGCCGCAGGTCCTATCCAGCGGCCATGGCGCGCTGCATCGCGAATTCGCAATGAACTACGGTCTGGGCGTGGTGGCCAGCGTCTTCGTGCTGAAGCTGGCGGCGTCGGCGATTTCGCTCGGCTCCGGCTTCCGCGGCGGCCTGTTCTTTGCCTCGCTGTTCCTCGGCGCCCTGCTAGGCAAGATGTTTGCCGGCGCGATGGCGTTCGTCTCGCCGGCGACCGGCATCGACCCCGCCGTCGCCGCCGTGGTCGGCATGACCTCGCTCGCCGTCGGCGTCGTCGGCGGTCCGTTGACGATGACGTTCCTGGCGCTGGAATCGACCCGCGACCTTACGCTGACCGGCGTGGTGCTGGCCGCCTCGCTCATGGCGGCGATCCTGGTGCGCGAAACTTTTGGCTATTCCTTCTCGACATGGCGCTTCCATCTGCGCGGCGAAACGATCCGCAGCGCGCATGATGTCGGCTGGATGCGCAGCCTGACGGTCGGTTCAATGATGCGAAAGGATGTCCGCACCATCAACGCCTCGACGACGCTTGCAACATTCCGCAAGGCGGTGCCGCTCGGCTCCTCGCAGCGCGTCATCGCGGTCGATGCCGAACTGCACTATGTCGGCGTGCTGATCGTCGCCGAATTGCACAGCCATTTGTCGGATGACGAGATGCCGGTGCTGTCCTTCGCCAAATTCAAGGACGCGGTGCTGGTGCCGAGCATGAACGTGCAGTCGGCCGCAGAGACCTTCCAGCGCGCCGGCGCCGAGGAATTGGCGGTGGTCGAGGATTTCACCGACCGCAAGGTGGTCGGGCTGTTGACCGAAGGCCACCTGATGCGGCGCTATGCCGAGGAACTCGACAAGGCGCGGCGCGATCTGTCGGGCGAAGGGTAGGGTCGAGAAGGGGCGATCCCGTTGCATTTAGCTAGACATTGCCGGCAAACGACCGCTACCATCGCCGTATAGATCTGAACCAGATTTCACCTGGTGATCGAGTGCTCGAAGAACCGAACAGAAATCCCGGATCCCATCGCTATGGGAAGCCGAGCTTGTGGTGGCCACCACCGCTGGGTTGATGGCCTGCGGGTCTGATCCAAGCTGAAAATCAAATTCTGTGTTCAGAGAGACACCACCATGAATACCATGCTTTCCGTGGAAGCCCGGGAGACCGCGCTTGCCGTGACTTTCCTGTCGGGCGAAACAGTCTGCTACCCTTGGCTCTGGCTAAAGGACAATGCGCCATCGGCGTTTCACCCACAGACCGAAGAGCGAATATTCGACCTGACCAGCGTAGACCCCTCGCTGAGGCCGCTCAGCGTGCGAGACACAGGCGGCGCCGTGGGCATTGTCTGGCCGAATGACCAGGCTGAGGAGGAATTCCCGAGCCAGTTCTTTGAATCCTACCGCCCGGGGAGAAAGCGGGACGATCCGGCTGACATCGCTCCGAAAGTCTGGGACGCCTCAATCGATCTTGAAACCATACCGCGTCACGCCGCCGGAGACCTCTTGCAAAGCGATGCCGATCTGCTCGCCTGGCTGCAGGCCACGGCTGCATACGGGCTCTCCATCGTCGACGGGCTTGGCGACGATCCCGACGCGGGGCGGCGTGCGGCCGAGCGGATAGCGTTCCTGCGCCAGACAAATTTCGGCACGATGTTCGAAGTCGTGTCGATGCCGAACCCGAACAATTTGGCCTATACGCCGGTCGCCCTGCCGTTACACACGGATCTCGCGAACCAGGAGGTGCCGCCCGGCTATCAATTCCTGCATTGTATCGCGAACGACGCTGAAGGCGGTGGATCGATCTTTGCCGACGGGTTTGCGGTCGTCGCCGCGCTACGGGCGGAAGATCCGGAAGCCTACCGCCTCTTGTGCGAGGTCGAGATCCCTTGTCGTTTTCACGATGAAAACTACGATCTGCGCGGTCGGTTTCCTGTGATCGTAACTCAACGCGGTGGAGAAGTGACAGAGTTACGGTTCAACGCCCATCTTGTGGATGTCATCGATCTTCCCTCCGACATATGCGCACCCTTTTATGCGGCCTATCGCAAGCTGATGATGATGATCCGCGGCTCGCGTTTCCAAATAGCCTACCGCCTTAAAGCCGGCGAAATGGCGGTCTTCGACAATCGGCGGGTCTTGCACGGCCGCCAGTCGTTCAACCCAAATACGGGGCCAAGACATTTGCGGGGATGCTATGTCGATCGTGGTGAGTTTCAGAGTCGTATTCGCGTCCTCTCCCGATAGTGGCACGACACCGCGAAGGAGCATCGACCTGCCGAAGGTCGCCTTCGGCAGGCGGTTGGCTGGCAACGGGCGGGTTGCCTGCCTATCGCTTTATTGCGCCCCACCAGCGAATGGCCATCACGGCGAGAAGAAGGAGCACATAGGGCCAATAATAGACGTCATGGACCGCGCGTTTGCCTTCGGCAATCAAAAAGGTCAGCCATATATCGTAACCGCCGACGGTATGGAGGATGCGCCATGCGCGCGGCCCGATCCATGCCGCCGTCCGGTCGAAAGACGTTGCGGCCATGCCGATGATGAACAGGTAGGCCAGACCGCCGAAGACGAACATGGCGGGGTCCGTAGCCTCTTTGAACTGTGCCGGGCTGATCTGCGCAAAGGTGAACAAGGCGATCGCATGCACGCCGTGCGAGAATGCGAAGGCCAGGCCGATCTGACGTCGATGGCGGCGCAGGAAACGCGTGGATGCACTCGGCAAGTCGCGAGCGAGCGCCGATGCCGAAAACGCCGTGCAGAACAGGACGAGCGATATCTGGGCAGTGAGCCGTATGACTTGGCGGACGGCTTCGATCGTGAAATCGCCGCGAAATGCGACAAGCCCGGACAGTGCGAGAGTGATCGCTGCCAAAAACCAGAAGAGCCACCAACGGCTCGTTGCCTTGTCTGCAATGGATGATGCGACGGCGCTCATGATACCTCCCTGAGTGCAAATGTAATCACTGCTTACATTTGAATTGAGGCTATTGCAATCGCAAAGTAAGTCGTGCTTGCATCGATCGCGAGATCGTGATGGTTGGGATGGATGCGTTCTGGCAGAGGACATGGACAAACAACGCAAGACCTATCACCACGGCAGCTTGCGGCAGGCACTGATCGATGCCGCCTTGGCCATCGCCAGGGAGGACGGCGTCGACCAGGTGACGGTGCGGGAGGCGGGCAAACGGGCCGGGGTGTCGTCGGGAGCGCCGTTCCGGCACTTTCCGACCAAGACCGCCCTGATGACCGCCGTGGCCGAAGAGGCGATGCGCCGGTTTCGCGCCGAGATCTCCGTCGAACTGGATAGGGCAGATCAGCTTGATCCGCTCTCGCGCTTTCGGGCGCTGGGCTCAGCCTATCTCAACTGGACCATCAACAACCCGACGCATTTCGAGATCATCTCGATGCGCCGGGCGATCGATTTCGACGCTTCCGAAACGCTTGTTCGACTGAACGAAGAAATCCGCGGTCTGATGGTCCAGATACTGGAAGACGCTCGTGCGGCCGGGCAATTGCGGAAAACGAATATCGAAGGCATTCCCTTACAGGCACGCGCGCTTGTCTATGGGCTTGCCCGAATGTGGGTCGATGGCCAGTTCGCCCAATGGGGCGGCATCGAGAAGGCCGAATTGCTGATGAAGCAAAGTCTCGACGATTTTCTCGCCTTGCTGGCGAAATAAGCAGTCCAGCACCGCGCCGACCCATCCGTAAGTCATCCGTAAGTGCGCTTCCTCTACGTCCTGTTTCGAACCAGGCGACATGTCTGCGCCGTACAGAGAGGGAAACGAACATGAGCACGCTTCTTGCACCAATTGTGATTGGCCCCGTATCGGTCTTGAGTACCTCGGTCCGTATCGATGGGCCGCTCCCCGGGTCGAGCATTTCCCTCCTGGTAAATGGCATACCTGTCCCTGCAGTAAATGCCGGCGCCACAACCACTACCTTTGTGCCGGTCGCCGCAGGCTCCCTCAACGTGGGGGATGCATTGACCGCACGCTGGACGCTCGGCGCCGAAACCAGTGACCCAAGCCCGGTCCCGATCGTCGTGCTCGGGTATCCCTCGACGCTAAGCCCATTGGTGTACTTGAGCCAGGTGCACGAGTGCGTCGACTGGGTGCTGATAGGCGCAGCCTATCCTGGCGCCACGGTCGAGATTTTCAACGGCGGCGCATTGATTGGCAGCGATACTGCACGCGGAAATGTCGTACCAGTGCGCATACGCGGGCCGATCCAGGCCAACGATGTGCTTAACGCGATGCAGTCCGTTCAGACGCCTGCCGGACAGGTGAAGAGCAGTCCGACCCCGAGCTTGCCCGCCGAACCGACGCCGTATCGGGAAAATACTATGCCGGCACCAGCAGTCGGCTCAGTTCCTGGGTGTGCGCAAGCAGTACCCGTTAGGGGGTTGGCTCAAGGCGCCACCACGAAGGTCCACTTCAATGGCGACGTGCTGGAATATCCTTTCGTCGGCGCCAACCTCCTGGCGCTGCTTGGCCGTGCCGCGCATAATCCGGATGTCTTCAGCGCCACGCAGCACTTCGAGCGCTGCAATGCATCAAGTCCGTCATCTGCCCCTCCGGTGATCGTCGACGAAACCTTGCCGGTTCGAAAGCCCGTAATCGGGATCGGGACCTCACAGTACAACTGCCCGGCAGCCCGTGCCTTGCCTATCTCCAATCTCGAGCCCGGCGCGACATTGACGATCCAACTTGTCGATCCGACTTCGGGTGCGGCTACCGTGCTCGGGAGAATCGGAGTGGGCGAGGATGTGAGTTCCGGCCAATACTGGATTCCCGACATGTCGGCCCTGATCCCGGCCTCGCCGCCGTTTCCATCGCTCGTCGTCATCCAGGAGCTGTGCGGCAAGACAGCCACATCGGATAAGTTGCTGGTGGTGGGGACTTACCAGGGCAGCGTATTTCCGCCGACCGTCATGGAGCCTGCATTTGAATGTGCAAGCGGCGCTTTCGTCAACAGCGTCGACAATGCGGTCGTGCGTTTGTACTCGGACGCGCCAGATTCTCCTGTAATCAGCAAGCCCGTCTTCAGTTATGGTGGTCTCGTCTGGGTCGAGACATTTCGGCCTTTGCGCGCCGGCGAGCACATTCACGCCGAGCTGGAGCTTACTTGTCAGCCCCCCGCGCTTCGGGTCGGGAGCCCGATCAAAGTATCCGACCTGACCCCACTCAAGACCCCGGATATTCAACAGCCCGTCCGGGTCTTCCAGCGGCTCATTTACGTATCAGGCATAATTCCCGGCGCGCGCGTGCATGTATTCGTGAACGGGAAGTGGCGCGCCAGCGATACGCCACTTGGTTGGACGACGCTCTACTTCGGGATTTACGTGGGCGAGCTCAAGGTAGAAGACCAAATTACGGTGATGCAGACATTGTGCACGAAGATGTCTCCGCTCACCAGAGTTCCCGTCAATGTCTTCCCCGGGGAAATGTTGCTCTCCGCGGCTCCCCCATCCCTGACAGCGGGCCAGCCGGCGACGATAACCATCAAAGCTGTCGACGCCGATAACAAGTACCAATCGGTTGGAGGGACCATATCGCAAGGGGGCGTGGTGGTCGGGGCCACCAACACAGCGTTCACCCTGTCTCCGCCGACCGGCCAAGTATCGGTCAGCTTGCAAGTTGCAGCCGTTGGTTACAACACCGAGACCATCAGTATTCCCCTTACTGCGCCGCCGGTGGTCAAGCCAGCGATGCTGACGATAGCAACGGGTCTCTGGTTCAACGCCAGCAAGAAAGAAATCACTGAAATCACGTGGCACCTGCAGGGGCCGTCCGGCAGCTTTTCAAAGACCGAAAAGCCGAACGCGGAGCCGGCGTTGGTTCAGTTCGCGTTGCCCAAGCCGGCCGGCGGCGGGTTCACGCCGTTCACTCTCAGCTGCGAGGTCACATTCCAGTTCCAGGATTTCAATTTCATCTCAGGCGCATCTGGTACGAGGTCGAGTGACTTTATCGAGGGAGGCCTCATAAAGCCGTCTCCATCAACTGTCGAGATGCATTGGAGCGGTACCGACCTGACAATTAACTTCCTGGTGAAGTGGATACAGCAGGGCGATTATTTCGTCATAGAGCTCATGTAGTCGAACCACCGGCGGAAGGGGCGTTAGGGTGACTGGAGCGGTTCATCGTTTCACGGAAACGGCGAACCGCTCTATCTCTTTGTTTTCCGCAATTCCGGACGGAAAACCGTTTCACACTTTTCCTGGATTTGCGCTAATGCTCGATCGGTCCCTTCGGCATGACCAGCGCCGTGCCAGCAGTCGTCGGCCGCTCGATCATGCGACGGACGCGTGGCGGCTCGTTGCCGCTGTGCAGCGCCCTTATGCGCTCGCCAATGACGGCGTCGGCGTAGGTGGCGCGCCTGTTGTGGCGGATGTATTCGACCCATGTCGGCGTGTGGTAGTGCTCGATCCAGATTGAGGGGTTTTCGAGGTCGCGCGCCAACGTCCAGTTGCGGGCGCCGTCACGGCGGCGGATGCGGCCGCGCTCGGCCATGGTGGCGAGGAATTCCGGCACGTCCTCGTTGCGGATGACATATTCGATCATGATGGCGATGGGCCCGCTGCGCGGCTTCAGGTCGAGCGCCAGATGCGGCTCTTGGAAGCGGTTGAGCGGATCGAGGTTGAGCACCGCCTGTTGCGGCAGCGGCAGCAGCAGGCCGATGGCGCCTCCAGCCAACATCGTGACGCTGGCGGCCATCAGAGCGACTTCGGCGCCGTGCACGTCGGCAACGACGCCCCACACCCAGCTGCCGAGCGCGATGCCGCCGAAGGTTGCGGTCTGGTAGACCGAAAGCACGCGGCCGACCACCCAGCGCGGTGTCGACATCTGGACGGTGACGTTGAAGTGCGAAAGCGCTGTCACCCAGCAGGCACCGCCGACCAACAGGCCGAGCGACGTCTGCCAGGCATTCTCGCTGACGGCGGCATTGAAGGCGCAAAGCGCGAAGCCGGCGAATGCCATGCGCACCATCGTCTCGCTGGACAGGAGCTGCCGTAGCCTGACGCTGGTCAGCGCGCCGCCGACGGCGCCGATGCCGAAAGCGCCGAGCATGATGCCGTAGGTCAAGGCATCGCCCTTGACGACGTCGCGCGCGACCAAGGGCAGCAGTGCCAGGACCGCGCCGGCGCTGAAGCCGAAGGCCGAGCTCCTGACCAGCACCTTGCCGATATTGGGCGACATGGCGACGTAGCGCAGGCCGGCGCCCATGGCGGCGCCCAGCGTCTCGCGCGGCAAAGTCGATGCCGGCAGTTCCGGCCTCCAGCGGGCCAGCACGACGATGAGGCCGACATAGCTCAGCGTGTTGGCGGCAAAGGCGGCGGCAGCACCTGCGGCGGCCACGATGATACCGCCGATCGCCGGGCCGACGCTGCGCGTCAGGTTGAAGCCCATCGAGTTGAGCGCGATCGCCGCCGGCACCTTGGCGCGAGGCACCATGTCGCCGACCGAAGCCTGCCAGGACGGGCTGTTGAGCGCGGTGCCGCTGTCGATCAGGAAGGTGAAGGCGAGCAGCGTCCACGGCGTCATCAGGTCGAGATAGGTGAAGACGGTGAGAAGAGCCGAAACAACCAGCATGAAGATCTGGGCGATCAGCATGACCTTGCGCCGGTTGAAGCTGTCGGCGATGGCGCCGGCCAGCAGCGCAAACAGCATGATCGGCAAGGTGGTCGAGGCCTGGACCAATGCCACCTGGTAGGACGAGGTGGCGATCGTCGTCATCATCCAGGCGGCACCGACGCCCTGGATCAGGCCACCGAAATTGGAGACGAGGCTGGCGGACCACACCGCACGGAAGATGCCGTGCCGGAACGGCGCCAGCGCCGAGGCGCTTTCGCTTTCCGGTGTGTCGTCGCTCATAAATGCTTTCCCGGGCTCAAAACGCTTTGTTCTTCCGATGAATCGGCCCCGCAAGCCAAGGATTCAATAGAACATCACATCGCAAAGGGCGAACGCATTCTCGAAAAACATCATGGTCCAACAACGAGATAGCGGGCCGGTCAGCGCGTGCCGCTGCGGGCGAGCGGCTGCTCACGGCATGCCGTCCCTGACGATCTCCGACACTTCGATCAGCCCTTCGAAATTATCGGTGCGGCCCTGGCGGATGTCTTCGGTTTCGCGCAGCAGCCACAAACCAATCGAGATGAGATTGGCGCACAGTTCCCTGGGCAGGGCGTTGTCGCCGGAGCCGAGATATTCGACGAAGGCGGTCCAGACGCGGCTGGTGAAATGAAGTGCCTCGATCGCCTCCGGCGAGTTGCGGTCGGCCACCGCCGCCGACAGCATGTCGATCGAACGGGTGAGACGCTGCCGGTGCTCGGCGCCGGTCTCAATCTCGGCTTGGGGGAATACATCGTTGGCGCTCTACCGTTCCGTCGGAGTGGTCAGGTCAGGGAACTCAACAGATCGAATTGCGAGATTTGATCCAGATGCTGGCATCGCCAGCTGCCGAATACGCATCACTTTTACGAAGGCGCACCAACACCCGGGGCCGCGCACAAAATCGCACCGGTTTTCAGGGAGCGCGACGTTGCGTATCCGGCTCCGGAATGGTTCCGGACTTGAGGTTTGGTGGTCGCCGCGCCCCCGATCAACGGCTGATTCGGCTACAATCCAACCGCAGACGAATCCGACATCAAACGCGATTTGACGGAAACCAATTCAATGGGTTGGTGGCGACTGCGAGGGTGGCTTTTTGAAGCGTCCGTGTGCTTTGCGGCGGCCGGATCCAACTGCAAGTGTGCCGTATCGGCAGCTCGTCGATTGCGATAGGCTCCTGCTATCGGGACGGATGGGGCGTCTGTCTCGGTTTGGGGTAAGGCCGGTTCCTCACCACTGCGCGGCAGAGCGCAGATTTCGTGAAACCGGCTTTGGGGAATTGGGGGGGAACAATGAGCGATTCATTTCAGGAAGTAACGTCCGTCTCGTGGTTCGGGCGGATCAAGCGCGCGGTCGGCAGCGTCGTTTTCGGCCTGCTCTTGATCATGCTGATGGTGATCGGCCTGTTCTGGAACGAGGGCCGCGCCGTGCAGACGGCACGTTCGCTCGCCGAGGGATCGGGCGCGGTGATCTCGGTTGGCGCCGACAGCATCGATGCCGGCAATGACGGTAAGCTCGTCCATGTCGCCGGGGCGGTGACGGCGAGCGGCGGCCTTGCCGATCCGGACTTTGGCATTTCGGCGCAAGGATTGCGGCTGTCGCGCAGCGCCGAGATGTACCAATGGAAAGAGGAACAGAAATCCGAGACGACGAAGAAGCTGGGCGGCGGCGAGGAGACGGTGACGACCTACAGCTATTCGAAGGTGTGGGACGACAGTCAGATCAACTCGTCGGAGTTCAAGAAGCCGGACGGCCACGAGAATCCGCCGATGGAGATCCACAGCAAGAGGTTCCAGATTCCGGACGGCAAGCTCGGTGCATTCACGCTCGACCGGCCGGTGCTGGACCTGATCGGCGGCGACAGGGAATTTTCACTGTCGCCGGACCAGTCGGCCGTCATAGACGCTGCCTATACCGGCACCAAGCGGGTCAACATTGTCGACGGAAAGATCTATCTCGGCTTCAACACCACGTCGCCGGCACTGGGCGACTATCGCATTGGCTATGAGCTGGCGCCGCTCGGCGTGGTCAGCATTGTCGCGCGCCAAACAGCGGGCGGGTTCGAACCTTACCAGACAAAGGCCGGCGATCAGTTGCTGATGGTCGACACCGGCAATGTTCCTGCGGAAAAGATGTTCGCCGACGCGGTCAGCACGAACACGCTGATCACCTGGCTGCTGCGCGCTGCCGGCCTGTTGCTGTTGGCCATCGGCTTTGCCCTGCTGCTTAGTCCGATCGGCGTCATCCTCGACGTCATTCCTTTGCTCGGCAGCGTGGCGCGGATGGGGACCGGCATCATTGCCTTTTTCCTGGCGATCCTGGTCGGCACGACGACGATGGCGATCGCCTGGTTCTGGTACCGACCGGTGCTGGCGGCAGGCATTCTGGCCGCCGGCGTCATTGCAGCGGCGGCGGTCTATTATCTTGGCCGCTCGCGCAAGCCGGCGGCGCCGGTTGCCGCGCCGAGCGCGGCCACATGATCTGCAGGCGCCGGGTCCAGCAGCGCTTCTAGCGGCCTTCGAACCCGGTCAGCACGCCGACGGCGTTGACACCGATTTCCTCGACGGCGTAGCCGCCTTCCATGACGAACAGCGTCGGCAGGCCGAGCCTGGCGATGCGGCGGCCGATCCTGGGGTAGTCGGCGGTCTTCAGCTTGAACTGGCTGATCGGGTCCTTCTCGAAGGTGTCGACGCCGAGTGAAACCACGACGACGTCCGGGGCGTAAGCCGAAAGCCTCGTGCAAGCGTCCTCGAGTGAGGCGTTCCACACGTCCCAGCCGGTGCCGAAGGGCATCGGATAGTTGTCGTTGAAGCCTTCGCCGTCGCCCTCGCCGCGTTCATCGGCATGACCGAGGAAGAACGGATATTCGGTCATCGGATCGCCGTGCAGGTTCAGCACCTGAACGTCGCCGCGGCGATAGAATATCTCCTGGGTGCCGTTGCCGTGGTGATAGTCGACATCGAGGATCGAAACGCGTCTGGCGCCGTGATCACGGAACCATTGCGCGGCGACGGCGGCGTTGTTGATGAAGCAATAGCCGCCCATGAAGGCTGCACCGGCATGGTGTCCCGGCGGGCGGCAGAGCGCGAAGGCAGAAGGTTCACCGGCCTTGACCAGAGCGGCGGCGGTCAGCGCGACGTCATAGGACGACTTGATCGCGTCCCATGTGCCTTTGACGAACGTCGCGCCGCCGTCAAAGGAGTAGAAGCCGAGCAGCGCATCGATGCCTCTGGGGCGCACGTCGCCGCGCAGGCCGCGCGTCGGCCAGGTGAAGGGAATGGCCGAACCCGTGCGGCCGGACGCTTCCCAGAGCGGCCACACGGTCGGCAGGAAATCGATGTAGTCGCTGGCATGCACCTTCTTGGCGGCGGCGAGGTCGTGGCTTTCCGGCGGCAGGATCGGACCGAGCTTTTCGCTCTCCACCCGCGCCCTGATGAACTCGGCGCGCGAGGGCTTTTCGAAGGCCGGCACGATGGCGCCGGCGATCAGTTCGACATTGCCGGCATGACCGGCATGGAGAGGCGAAAAAACAGTCTTCATGAAATCTTTCCGTGGTGAGACGCGGCGACCCTAACCGTCCTGCACTGCCCTTCACAAGGCGCTGGGCCAACCAGCCATGGCTTGCTGGCCCGGCAGCCGGTCGTCTAGCCTGTCGCGGCCGCAACGAAACCGCAGGTAATCATGAGTTCAAATGCCGACCTGATCGTCACCAATGCCCGCGTGCTGACCATGGATGAAGGCAATCCGATGGCCGAGGCGGTGGCGATAAAGGACGGCAACATCCTGGCGGTTGGTGATCGCCGGACCATCGAGGCGATGAAGGGGCCGGCCACGGAGATTATGGATGCGCAAGGGGGGTCGGTGGTGCCGGGCTTCATCGAAGCGCACATGCATCTTTTCGGCGGCGCGGCCGAACTCGACAATCTGCATCTTCAGGGCGTGCATGGCTTCGATGCGCTGAGCGACGCGATCCGTGCGTATGCGGCGGCACGGCCGAACGCCAAATTGCTGCTTGGAGCCGGCGTCGATTACACCATCCTTTCCAGGGAAGAACCGGTCACCCGCCATCATCTCGACCGCATCATCCCCGACCGGCCGTTCGCCATGTCTGCTTCCGATCACCACACGATGTGGGCCAACACCAAGGCGCTGGAACTGGCGGGCATCCTGCACGGCAAGCAACTCGGCCCCGGCAACGAGATCGTCATGGGCGCCGACGGCCTTGCGGCGGGCGAATTGCGCGAGGGAGAGGCGTTCGGGCCGATCCTCGAACTTTCCGGGCAGAACCGCGTTCGGCTCGGCCTCGCGACAGGCGGCGAGCCCGAGCCGTACCCTTCCGCCGCTGAAATCGCGGCCGATCGTGACCTGATGCATCGCGGGCTGCAATGGTGCGCCCGCCACGGCATTACCTCGATCCAGAACATGGATGGTAATCTCTACCAGCTCGAGCTGCTTGCCGGACTGGAGCAGGAAGGGCGGCTGCTCTGCCGCACCAAGATACCCTTCCACTTCAAGAATTTCATGACGCTCGACAGGCTGGAAAAGGCATCGAGGATGGCTTCCGCCTATCGATCGGAATGGCTGTCGTCCGGCATGGTCAAGATGTTTTATGACGGCGTGCTCGAAGGCTGGACCGCGGTCATGGTCGACGATTATGCCGACCGGCCGGGCTGGCGCGGCGAGCCGCTGTTCACGCCCGAGCATTTCGCCGAGGTGGCGGTGGAGGCCGACCGGCGCGGCTTGCAGATCGCTGTACATTCGATCGGCGACGGCGCGGTGCGTGCGGTCCTCGACGGTTACGAGGCGGCGCGACGGAAAAATGGCAGGCGCGACAGCCGGCACCGGGTCGAGCACATCGAGGTGACCACCGCCGCCGACGTGCCGCGCTTCGCCGAACTCGGCGTCGTCGCCTCGATGCAGCCGCCGCACCCGCCCGGCGCCATGGACTTCCCGCTGGAGCCGACGCTCTCGCGCATCGGCCGCGAAAGATGGCCGCTGAGCTATGCCTGGCGGACGCTGAAGCAGGCGGGTGCGCATGTCGTCTTCGCTTCCGACTGGCCGGTGTCGCGGGTCGATCCGATCCTGGGCATTCAGGCGGCGGTGCTGCGCAAACCTTGGGCAGACGGCGTTCCCGACCAGAGCTTCTCGCTGTTGGAAGCGCTTGCCGGCTATACGGTCGAAGGCGCCTACGCCGAATTCATGGAGCACCGCAAGGGCCGGCTGAAACCCGGTTATCTGGCCGATCTGGTGGTGCTGTCGGCCGATATTGAGGCAATTCAGCCGGCTTCCCTGCACAAGGTGCATCCGGTCACCACCATCTGCGGCGGCAAGGTCACTTATCAGATTTGATGATGGAGCTGCCGTGGCACGGGGCTTGCGTTCTGAACCGAGATTCAGACGCATGGTTGCCAAGCCGACCGGCATGTGCTGACAATCGAATGGGAACTGCATCCGCCTTTAAGAGCGGACATAACAATGGGGTAGTGCGTGCCGGATCACCCGGGTAAGAGTGCAATCGAGGTACGCGGCGTCCGCAAGGTGTTCGGTACCGGGGACGCACAAGTCGCCGCTCTCGACACGGTTTCGGTATCGATCCGCGAGAATGAGTTCTTCACGCTGCTCGGGCCGTCCGGCTGCGGAAAAACGACGCTGCTTCGGCTGATTGCCGGCTTCGATTTTCCCAGCGAAGGCGAAATCCTGCTTCACGGGCAGGACATCGCGCCGCTGCCGCCGTTCAAGCGGCCGGTCAACACCGTGTTCCAGTCCTATGCGCTGTTCCCGCACATGACGGTGGCCGAGAATATCGGCTTCGGGCTGGAGATGCTGGGCAAGCCGAAAGCCGAAATCAAGGCACGCGTCGCCGAGATGCTGAAGCTGGTCAAAATGGAGGCGCTCAGCGGCCGCCGCACCAGCCAGATCTCCGGCGGCCAGCAGCAGCGCGTGGCACTGGCCCGCGCGCTGGCGCCGCAGCCAAAAGTGCTGTTGCTCGACGAGCCGTTGTCGGCGCTCGACTACAAGCTGCGCAAGGAGATGCAGATCGAACTGAAACGGCTGCAGCACCAGACGGGCATCACCTTCATCTTCGTCACCCACGACCAGGAGGAAGCGCTGACCATGTCGGACCGCATCGCTGTGATGTCGGCCGGTAAGATCCTGCAGGTCGGCACGCCGTGGGACATCTACGACAAGCCGGCGGAGCGCTTCGTTGCCGACTTCATCGGCGAAACCAATTTCCTGACCGCAGCCATCACCGATATCGGCAACGGCAAGGCTCGCGCGACCCTCAAATCCGGCGCAACGATCGACGCGACCGTGGCTGAAGGCTTCCAGCCGAAGGATAATGCTACCGTGGTGGTCAGGCCGGAACACGCCAAGCTGACCAGCGGCAAGGGCGACCTTTCGGGAACCATCGAAAACATCGTCTATTTCGGTACCGACACGCATATTCATGTCCAACTGGACAGTGGCGAAGCCTTCACCGTGCGCCAGCAGAACACGCGCAGCGCAGGCTGCGGTTTCGAGCGGGGCGACAAGGTCGGCGTCTCGATCGGCAACGACGCCGCGCAAGTGCTGAGGGATTGATGGCAGTCACGTTTTCCCAAGCTGCATTGTTCGAAGCAGAGGCGGAGAAGGCCAGCGCCAGGCGCCACCGCCTGCTTTCGTTACCAGCTTTGATAATCATCGGGATTTTCGGCGTGCTGCCGCTTCTCATCATCCTCATCTATTCATTTCTTGCCGCAGCACCTTACGGCGGCGTGCAGTGGAAGTTCTCGACAGACGCCTATCTGAACTTCCTGTTCCAGCGCGATATTTTCGACGACACGCTGCAGTTTACGCCGGATTTTCTGATTATCTATCTGCGCTCGTTCGTCTTCGCCGTGGTGACGACGGTCATCTGCCTGCTGCTCGGCTTTCCGACAGCCTATTTCATGGCCACGCGACCGCCGGCGCAGCGCAACTGGTGGGTGCTGCTGATCACCATCCCGTTCTGGTCGAACCTGCTGGTGCGCACGCTCGCCATCATGTTCATCATCCGCGACGAGGGCCTCATCAACAACGCACTGATGGCTCTGGGGGTGATCGAGAAACCGATCACCATGCTCTACACCAACTTCGCCATCCAGCTCGGCCTGTTGTACTCGTTCCTGCCGTTCATGGTGCTGCCGCTCTATTCCAGCCTGGAGAAGCTGGATTTCCGGCTGGTCGAGGCCGCCTACGATCTCTATGCGACGCGTCGGCAGGTGCTATGGCGGGTGATCATCCCGCTGTCGCTGCCCGGCATCATCGCCGGCTGCCTGCTTGTGTTCATTCCGGCCCTCGGCGCCTATGTGACGCCGCTGATCCTCGGCGGCGGTATCCACCTGATGATCGGCGATCTCATCGCCCAGCAATTCGGCTCCGGGCGCAACTGGCCGCTCGGCTGCGCGCAGGCGCTGATCCTGATGGCAGCGGTGCTGGTCGCGCTCTACTTCTATGTCCGCAACACGTCGGGGAAGATGAGGCATGGCTGATCCCCGCGTCGACATCAAGGACCAGCCTGGCTTTCGCTCGATTGCCATCATCTGCCTTTGCGTGCTCTACGCGCCGATCCTGATCCTGATGATCTTTTCGCTGAACACCGGGTCGCTGGTCACTCGTTGGGAAGGCATCGGCTTTAGTTGGTATGGCAGTGCGCTGCTCAACGAGGAATTCCACAACGCCGCCAAGAACACGCTGATCATCTCGGTGAGCGCCACCATCATCTCGACGATCGCGGCGACGCTGGCGGCGATCGGCATGACCCGGGTGAAGCCGTGGCGCGGGCTGTCGGCCGCCTTCATGGTCATCAACCTGCCGCTGATGGTGCCGGAAATCATTACGGCGGTGGCAACGCTATCGTTCTTTGCGCTGATCGCGGGCACTCTCGAGCTCAATTTCGGCATCGGCAATCTGATCCTCGCCCACACCGTCTTTTGCATTCCTTTCGCCTATATGCCGATCCGGGCGCGTCTCGAGGACATGGATCTGACGCTCGAAGCTGCCGCGGCCGATCTCTATGCCACGCCCTGGCATGCTTTCCGGCGCATAACGCTGCCATTGCTGGTTCCCGGCATCCTGTCGGGTGGGGCGCTCGCCTTCATCGTCTCCTTCGACGATTTCACCATCACGCAGCTGGTCGCCGGCCCCGGGCAGACGACGCTGCCCCTCTACATCTGGAACCAGATCAGGCGGCCGATGACGCCGGAGATCAATGCCATCTCCACCATCCTGCTGCTGGTGTCGATCCTGTTCGTCTCGATATCGTTCCTGATCGCGCGCCGCCGCGCCAAGTGAGTCAATGGGAAGGCAAAGGAGACTGTGATGTCTAGGAAACTGATGGCTGCCGTTTCGACGGCAGCACTTTTATGGGCAGTACCTGCACTCGCCGATGGTGAGCTGCACATCTACAATTGGGGTGATTACACCAACCCCAAGCTGATCGAGAAATTCGAAAAACAATACAACGTCAAGGTGACGCTGGACGACTACGATTCCAACGAGACCATGCTGTCGAAGGTGCGCGCCGGCAATTCCGGCTACGACATCGTCGTCCCGTCCGACTACACCGTGAAGATCATGATCGATGAGGGCCTGCTCGAAAAGACCGAGCCCAATGCGATGCCGAACGGCAAGAACCTCGATCCGCGCTTCGTCGACATCTACTGGGATAGTGGCCGTCACTACACCGTGCCGTGGCAGTTCGGCACCACCGCGTTCGAAGTCAACACCGACAAATACAAGGGCGACATCGACACGCTGGCAATCCTGTTCGACCCGCCGGACGAGTTGAAAGGCCAGATCAACATGCTCGACGATGTCAACACCGTGATGCACGCGGCCGAGCGCTATGCCGGCGTGCCGCGTTGCGGCGCCGACAAGGCCAATCTGAAGAAGGTCAACGACATTCTCATGGCCGCCAAGCCGTCATGGAAGACCTTCAGCTACGACACCATCACCAAGATCACCTCGGGCGATGTGATCGTCACGGAGGCGTGGAACGGCGCAACCTATCGTGCGCGCCAGAAAATTCCGGCGATCAAATACGCCTATCCCAAGGAAGGCATCGAAGGCTGGATGGACAATGTGGCCGTGTTGAAGGGCGCGAAGAACCTTGAAAATGCGAAGCTGTTCCAGGACTTCGTCATGGCTCCGGAAAACGCGGCGCTGATTTCGGAATTCGCCGGCTACGACAACGGCATTACCGGCAGTCACAAGTTCCTGTCGCCGGATTTCGCCAGCGCGCCGGAAATCAATCCACCGGCTGGTGCGCCGACTGCGGAATTCGTGCCACCTTGCCCACCGGAAGTGGTCGAGATCTACAACAAGATCTGGACCAATCTGCGCAAATAGGCTCGACGTGGGATCGATCGAAGGGAGGCTTCGGCCTCCCTTCTTTGCGACAAGGGGATTGGATGAAATCTTATCGCAACAGCGAACCGGCGCCGCCGATCATGCAGGGTTCGCCGCCGCAGATGGTGCCGCCGAAGCTCGACTGGGACCGGCCGCCATGGAATCGTTGGGCGTTCCAGCACATCCGCGAATTTCTGCCGACCGTCGAAGTCTGGCGCGGCAATGGCCATCGGCATCGCTTCGAGCGCGCCGAGGTCGATCTCGACGCGCTGTCGGTGAATGACAGCATGGGGCAGCCGACTACGCTCGCCGGACTGCTCGATGAGACCTATACGGACGGGTTTCTCGTGCTCAAGGACGGCAAGGTCGCCTATGAGCGCTATTTCAACGGCATGGCCGAACGCACGCTGCATCTATCACAGTCGATGGCGAAGTCTGTCACGGCCTCGGTGTTCGGCATACTGGTCGGGCGCGGGCTGATCGATCCGGCCCTGCCGGTGACGGCCTATCTGCCGGAGCTGGAAGCGACCGGCTGGGCAGGCGCCAGCGTGCAGCATGTGCTCGACATGACGAGCGGGGTGCGCTTTTCCGAGGAATACACCGACCCCTATTCCGATATCGGCCAGGTCGATGTCGCCACCGGCTGGAAGCCGGTGCCGCCGGGCAGCGATCCGGCCTTCCGCTGGCCATCGCATATGTTCGAACTGATCCTGGGGCTCAAGGAAAAGAGCCGGCCGCACGGCGCTGCCTTCGAATACCGCTCGATCGAGACCGACGTGCTTGCCTTCATCATGGAACGGGTGAGCGGCAAACGGCTGGCGCAGCTGGTTTCGGACGAACTCTGGCAAAAACTCGGCGCCGATGAAAGTGCCTGCTTTACCGTCGACAGCGCCGGTTATGCGGTCGCCGACGGGGGCTTCAACGCCACGCTGCGCGACTATGGCCGCTTCGGCCAGCTGATCCTCGACAATGGGGGCGGCATCGTGCCGGCCGACTGGATCGAGGCGACGCGCAACGGCAGGCATGGACCGGATTTCAGTCCCAGCCTGCCGGAAGGCAGCTATCACAACCAGTTCTGGATCGAGGACCCGCGCTCGCGCGCGCTGATGTGCCGGGGCGTGTTCGGGCAGCTGATCCATATCGACTGGGATACGAGAATGGTCGTGGTGAAGCTTTCGAGCTATCCGGATTTCACCAACATCGGCTATTCGGTGGCGACGCTGAAGGCGGTGCATGCCATTGCCGCTGCGGTCGGCTGAGCCTCAAAGAAAATCCGCAAGGACCATCATGACCGGCAAGACCGCGTTCGAGACCAGATATGGCTTTGCCCGCAATGAGGTGCTGCTCGGCAATTGGCGGGAAAGCCCGTTCAGCCGGTGGTCGTTCCAGAATGTCGGTGAGCTGGTGCCGAGCATGAGCGTTGCGGCAAAGCCGGGTGGCGGCGAGGTGCCGGTGCAGGATTTCGGCGGGCTGCTCGGCGAAAAGGTCGCGCTGGCCGGTGGCCCTGAGAGCGTCACAGCCTTTCTCAGGCGCTCCGCTACCGACGCGCTGACGATCATGAAAGGCGGCAAATTCGTCGGCGACTGGTACGCACCGCATATGGATTTCGGCGCCCGCCACATCGTCTTTTCGCTCAGCAAGTCGCTGACCGCCATTGTTGCCGGCATATTGGAAGGTGAGGGGATTTTCGATCCGGACGCACCGGTGACCCGCTATCTGCCCGAAGCCGCCGGTTCGGCCTATGGCGATGCGAGCGTGCGGCATGTGCTCGACATGACGGTAAGCCTCGATTTCGAAGAGGCCTATCTCGATCCGGAAAGCGCATTCGCCCGCTACCGTCGCGCGACGCTGTGGAATCCTGGCGGCGGTACAGAGAGCCTGGCAGCCTTCATCATGACGCTGCAGCGTCTGGAGGAGCCGCATGGCCGGACGTTCCGCTACCGCTCGCCCAACTCCGACCTGCTCGGCATCCTGATCGAGCGCGCATCCGGCCGGCGCTTCGCCGATCTGATGCGGGAAAAATTGTGGCTGCCGCTCGGCGCCGCCAGCGAGGCATCGGTGACTCTGGACATGGAAGGTACGGCGCGCGCGGCCGGCGGCATTTCGGTGACGCCGCGCGACCTTGCGCGCGTCGGCGAGATGATGCGGCAAGGCGGCGTGGCCAATGGCCGCCGCATCGTCCCTGAAAGCTGGGTGCGCGACACGACCGTCGCAGGCGGTGACGCCGAGGCCTGGCGGCGCGGCACGATGGCGTTCCTGTTTCCGCAGGGCCGCTACCGCAACAAATGGTACCAGACGGGGGCGGAAAGCGGCGCCTTCTACGGTATCGGCATCCACGGCCAGTGGCTCTACGTCAATCCGAAGGCCGAAGTGGTGATCGCAAAGATGTCGTCGCAGCCGAAGCCGGTCGACGATCAGCTCGATCTCGACATGATTTCCTTCTTCGAGGCGCTGAGCCGGATGGTTTAGCGGGGGCAGTGGTCGAAGTCGGAGCCGCCCCTCAACCCCCTGCCGGGACCTTCTCCCCGCGAAGAACGGGGAGAAGGGGCTGGCCGCAACGCTGGCGCCATCCTTGCAACGCCGGCGATCGGCGAAATCGCCGATGGCAGCGCCCTCTCCCCGTCCCTATACGGGGAGAGGATGCCGGCAGGCAGGTGAGGGGCGGCGCCAACGCTGCTGGTTCAGGCGCACCCAACCCTCCGCTTTCCTGTGGACCTCTCAAGCGGTTGAAACGCTGCGGTTGGCGCAGCGGGCGTCTCCGCCTATGGTCGCCGTTCTTTTCGACCAACGCGAGGGCCGACATGGCATCCGACAGTAAGCGCATCGCAACGATCATAGCCGCCGAGATCGGCGCGCGGCCGGAACAGGCCGCGGCAGCGATCGGACTGCTGGACGACGGCGCGACCGTGCCGTTCGTGGCGCGCTACCGCAAGGAGGTCACCGGCGGCCTCGACGACACGCAACTGCGCGATCTTGCCGAGCGGCTCGCCTATCTGCGCGAGCTCGACGCGCGCCGCGACACCATCCTTGGTTCGATCCGCGAGCAGGGTAAGCTGACCGAGGAGCTCGAGGCGAAAATCGCTGCCGCCGTCACCAAGGCGGAGCTCGAAGACATCTACCTGCCTTACAAGCCGAAACGCCGGACCAAGGCCGAGATCGCGCGCGAACGTGGGCTGGGGCCGTTGGCCGAGGCCATCCTCGCCGACCGTGCTGCCGTGCCCGGCGAACTGGCGCTGGCCTATATCAAAGAGGAGGTGGCCGACGCCAAGGCGGCGCTGGAAGGCGCGCGCGATATCCTGTCCGAACAGTTCGCCGAGAATGCCGATCTGGTCGGCAGACTGCGGACCTATATGAAGGAGCGCGCCTTCATGCGCTCACGTGTCGTCGACGGCAAGCAGGAGGCCGGCGCGAAATTCTCCGACTATTTCGACCATGTCGAGCGCTGGGCCAACGTGCCGAGCCATCGCGCGCTGGCGATGCTGCGCGGCCGCAACGAGGAGGTCCTGTCGCTCGACATTGAGGTCGATGCCGACGATGCCTCGCCGGTGAAGCCGGTCGAGCGGATGATTGCCGATGCCTACGCCATCGGCCGCCAGTTGCCGGGCGACCGCTGGCTGATGGAGGTGGCCGGCTGGACCTGGCGCATAAAGCTGTCGCTGCATCTGACACTCGATTTGATGCGGGATCTGCGCGAGCGGGCCGAGGAGGAGGCGATCCATGTCTTCGCCCGTAATCTGAAGGATTTGCTGCTCGCAGCACCCGCCGGCTCGCGCGCCACAATGGGGCTCGACCCCGGCATCCGCACCGGCGTCAAGGTAGCGGTGGTGGATGGCACCGGCAAGGTTCTGGTGACGACAACGGTCTATCCGTTTCCGCCGAAGAACGACGTGCGCGGCACGCAGTCCGAGCTGGCCAAGCTCATCCGCCTGCACAAGGTCGAGCTGATTTCGATCGGCAACGGCACCGGCAGCCGCGAGACCGAGCGGCTGGTGGCCGATATGCTGGCTGACATGCCTGCTGGCTCCGGGCCGAAGCCGCTCAAGGTGATCGTCAGCGAGGCTGGTGCCTCGGTCTATTCCGCTTCCGCCACGGCGGCAGCTGAATTTCCAGGCCTCGACGTGTCGCTGCGCGGTGCGGTGTCGATCGCGCGGCGCCTGCAGGATCCGCTCGCCGAACTGGTCAAGATCGAGCCGAAGTCGATAGGCGTCGGCCAGTACCAGCACGATGTCGACCAGTACCGGCTCGGCCGCTCGCTGGAAGCGGTGGTGGAAGACGCGGTCAACGCCGTCGGTGTCGATCTCAACACGGCGTCGGCACCGCTTCTGGCGCGGGTTTCGGGTCTCGGCGCATCGCTGGCCGAGGCGATCGTTGCGCATCGCGACGTCTCCGGCCCGTTCGCCAGCCGCCGCGAACTGTTGAAGGTCTCCCGCCTTGGACCCCGCGCGTTCGAGCAATGCGCCGGGTTCCTGCGCATTCCGAACGGCACCGAACCTCTTGATGCCTCGGCCGTGCATCCGGAAGCCTATGGCGTGGCGAAAAAGATTGTTGCGGCCTGCCGGCGCGACGTACGCTCGCTGATGGGCGACAGCGCCGCACTCAAGGCGCTCGACCCGCGCGTCTTCGTCGACGAGCGCTTCGGCCTGCCGACAGTGCGCGACATCCTGGCGGAGCTGGAAAAACCCGGCCGCGATCCGCGCCCCGGTTTCAAGACCGCGACCTTTGCCGACGGCGTCGACGACATCAAGGATCTGAAGCCCGGCATGCTTTTGGAAGGCACCGTCACCAATGTCGCGGCCTTCGGCGCATTCGTCGATATCGGCGTGCATCAGGATGGATTGGTGCACGTCTCGCAACTGGCCGACCGTTTCGTCAAGGACGCGCATGAGGTGGTCAAGGCCGGTGACGTGGTCAAGGTGCGTGTCGTCGACGTCGACATCAAGCGCAAGCGCATCGGCCTGTCGATGCGCAAGGACGGCGACGGTGGCGCACCGAAGCCGCGTGACAATGGCAACAGGCCGGTGCCGCGCGCGCCGGCGCCTCAGCGTCAGCCGGAGCGGCCGGCGCAGCAGGGCGCGTTTGGCGCCGCTCTGTCGGAGGCGCTGAAACGGAGGTAGGTGTTTTGTGGCAATCGTTTTTGCGACCCGGAGCGGAGCGGCCAGTCCGGTTCGGCGTGGCGCGAAGCGATTCGTGAACGCGACTTTGCGGAATTTTGTTCTTGCTTTGTGCCGGCAGCTATGCTACTAATTTAGTCATGGTGTTTGCGCCAGCGACCCGCCCTCCAAAGGCGGTTTTTTGCGTCTACCTCAAACCGCTTCTGATTTTTTGGCCACATGCATGAGCAGCCAATCGCGAAAGCTGGCGACCGGCGGATGGCCGCGCTTGTCGTGCGGCACGACGAGATAATAGGCGCTGCGGCTCTCCATCGGCCGGCCGGGAGCCGGTACGAGCTGACCGCGCTGCAGCTCGCCCGATATCAGGATCTGCGGCAGCAGGGCCACGCCGAGCCCGGCCATGCAGGCCTGGGCGGCGGTGCCGAATTGCTCGAACTGCATGCCTGGCCCGGTTGGCGCGCTCAGCCCTTGATACGCGAACCACTCCGCCCAGGCGCCGGGGCGGGTCGCCATGTGCAACAGCGGCAGGCGGCCGATGTCGGCGGCTGTGACGATAGCGCGGCCGGCCAGAAAGTCGGGCGAGACCACCGGCGCCACCGTCTCGCGCATCAGGAGCATGGAGTCGGCATCCGGCCAGTCGGCCAGGCCGTAATGGACAGCGGCGTCGAGCCGTTCGCGAGCGAAGTCGAAGCGACCGACGCGGGTGACGAAGTTGATGGTGATGTCGGGGTTGTTTTCGACGAAATCCGGAATGAGCGGCATCAGCCAGCGGGTGCCGAAGGTCGGCAGGATGGCGAGGTTCAAGATGCCACTATGCCGATTGCTCATCAATCCAAGGGCGGCGTCGCGCAATTGGCCAAGCGCTGAGCGCACCGCCTCGGCATAGAGTTCGCCTGCCGCCGACAGCCGGACATTGCGGCTGTCGCGCTCGAACAGCCGGCGGCCGAACTGATCTTCCAACAGTTTGATCTGCCGGCTGACGGCGCCCTGGGTCAGATCGAGTTCCTGCGCGGCAGCGGTAAAGCTGCCCAGCCGGGCCACCGCCTCGAAGGCGGCAAGGGCGCTGATACCAGGTAGAAGGCGGCGCTGGACATTCATGATCCATTACTAACGGTCATTGGTCGGTGAAGCAATTTCGTTTGATTTTTTCGGGCCAGGAGCCGATAAGCCGCGCACTTGAAGATTTTTGTTTTTGAGGACCGAGAGCCATGGCCGCCGACAAGAACGCATTCGTCTGGGATGATCCTTTCCTGATCGAGGATCAGCTTTCGGAAGACGAGCGTATGGTGCGAGATGGCGCGGCGGCATTTGCCGCCGATAAGCTCGCTCCGAAGATCGAGGAAGCCTATCTCGAGGAAAAGACCGATGCCGGCATCTTCCGCGAGATGGGCGAAGCCGGGCTGCTCGGCATCACCATTCCGGAAGAATATGGTGGGCTCGGCGCCAATTATGTCACCTACGGGCTGGTGGCGCGCGAGGTCGAGCGCATCGATTCCGGCTATCGCTCGATGATGAGCGTGCAGTCGTCGCTGGTGATGTATCCGATCCATGCCTACGGCTCGGAAGAGCAGCGCAGGAAATACCTGCCGAAGCTGGCGTCGGGCGAATGGATCGGTTGTTTCGGCCTGACCGAGTCGGATGCCGGTTCCGACCCGGGCGGCATGAAGACGCGGGCCGAGAAGACCGCGAGCGGCTACAAGCTCTCCGGCTCGAAAATGTGGATTTCCAACGCGCCGATCGCCGACGTTTTCGTCGTCTGGGCAAAATCGGCCGCGCATGACAACGAGATTCGCGGCTTCGTGCTGGAAAATGGCATGAAGGGACTGTCGGCGCCGAAAATCGGCGGCAAGCTGTCGCTGCGCGCGTCGATCACCGGCGAAGTGGTGATGGAAGGCGTCGAGGTCGGCGAAGACTCCTTGCTGCCCAATGTCTCGGGCCTCAAAGGTCCGTTCGGCTGCCTCAACCGGGCGCGCTACGGCATTTCCTGGGGTGCAATGGGCGCGGCGGAGGATTGCTGGCACCGCGCCCGCCAATATGGCCTCGATCGCAAGCAGTTCGGCAAGCCGCTGGCCGGCACGCAGCTGTTCCAGAAGAAGCTCGCCGATATGCAGACCGAGATCGCGCTCGGCCTGCAGGGCAGCCTGCGGGTCGGGCGGCTGATGGATGAAGGCAAGATGGCGCCGGAGATGATCTCGATCGTCAAGCGCAACAATTGCGGCAAGGCGCTCGACATCGCCCGCCAGGCCCGCGACATGCATGGCGGCAATGGCATCCAGATCGGCTATCACGTCATGCGCCACGCCCAGAACCTTGAAACCGTCAACACCTATGAGGGTACGCATGACGTGCATGCGTTGATCCTCGGACGCGCGCAGACGGGGATACAGGCGTTTTTCTGAGCCGCTAGCCGTCGCTTAAATTAGGTGCACCGCAACATCTGCTTGGAGAATGCCCGCCATTTGTGTCAGGGTTCGGCGAGTTCTTATGAAAAGCCGACTTTCGAGGCCCTATGGCAATTCTGGCAGCCGTCTACCACCTGACCCATTACAAATATGACCGGCCGGTCGTCCTCGGCCCTCAAATCGTCAGGCTGCAGCCGGCGCCGCATTCCCGCACCAAGGTGCTCAGCCATTCGCTGAGGGTCGGGCCGGCAAACCACTTCGTCAATCTGCAGCAGGATCCCTACGGCAATTTCCTGGCCCGCTTCGTCTTCCCCGAGCCGGTGACGGAATTGAAGATCGAGGTCGATCTCGTTGCCGACATGACGGTCTACAATCCATTCGATTTCTTCGTCGAGCCGTCGGCCGAAACGTTCCCATTCGAATACCCCGAAGAGATCAGGGACGATCTCACCATCTACCGGACGCCCGAGCCGGCAGGGGTGCTGTTGCAGGCGTTCCTGAAGAGCATCGACCGCAGCCCGACCAACACCGTCAACTTTGTCGTCGACCTCAATGCCAGGCTGCAGCGCGAAATCGCCTACATCGTGCGCATGGAAACCGGCGTGTTCTCGCCCGAGGAAACGCTGGCCGCCGGCAAGGGATCGTGCCGGGATTCAAGCTGGCTCCTGGTGCAGATCCTGAGGAACCTCGGCATCGCCGCGCGTTTCGTCTCCGGCTACCTGATCCAGCTCAAACCCGACCTTGTCGCGCTTGACGGGCCGCCCGGCACCGCGACCGATTTCACTGACCTCCATGCCTGGTGCGAGGTCTATCTGCCGGGCGCCGGCTGGATCGGTTTCGACCCTACCTCCGGCCTGCTCACCGGCGAAAGCCATGTGCCGCTCGCGGCGACGCCGCATTTCCGCAATGCAGCACCCATTTCCGGCATGGCGAGCTTCGCCAATGTCGAGTTCGGCTTCGACATGCGGGTCGACCGCATCGCCGAGCACCCACGCATCACCAAGCCGTTCTCCGACGAAAGCTGGCAAGCACTGGACGCGCTGGGCGTCGAGGTCGATGCCGCGCTCCAGGCCGGCGACGTGCGGCTGACCATGGGCGGTGAGCCGACCTTCGTCTCGATCGACGATTTTGAGGCGGCCGAGTGGAACACGGCAGCCGTCGGGCCGACCAAGCGGGGAAAGGCCGATGCGCTGATCCGCCGACTGCGCGAGCGCTTCGCGCCCGGCGGCTTCCTGCACTACGGCCAGGGCAAGTGGTACCCCGGCGAAAGCCTGCCGCGCTGGACGTTCTCGCTCTACTGGCGCACCGATGGCGAGCCGGTGTGGAGCGACCCGTCGCTGATCGCGCATGAAAAGAGCGAAGCGGATGTCGGACCGAAGCAGGCCGAAAGCCTGCTGACGGCGATTGCCGATGAACTCGGCATCGACAAGACCATGGTCAGCGAAGCCTATGAGGATCCGGCCGAATGGCTGCTCAAGGAAGGCAAGCTGCCGAAGAATGTCGATCCGTCCAACTCGAAGCTGGAGGACCCGGAGGAGCGCAGCCGCATGGCGCGGGTGTTCGAACGCGGGCTGACCAAGCCGTCGGGCTATGTGCTGCCCGTCCAGCGCTGGAACAGCCAGGCGTCCGAACCGCGCTGGCGCTCGGAGAAATGGAAGACGCGGCGCGGCAGGCTGTTCCTGGTGCCGGGCGATTCTCCGGTCGGCTATCGCCTGCCGCTCGGCACGCTGCCCTACGTGCCGCCGGCGCAGTTTCCCTATATCGTGCCGGTCGATCCATCGCTGCCGCGCGGACCGCTGCCGGCGCGCGAGGCTATTTTGCCTGAGGCCGCTCCTTTGTCAGAGGCGGCACCGGCCGAACTGGAAGGCGCCGACGAAATGGCGCGCCGCCAGCAGGCGGTCTCCTTCACGGCCGCCACCGGCCAGCAGGATCGTGTCGAACAGGAGATCACTGAGATCGGCGGCGCCGTGCGCACCGCGCTTTCGGTCGAGCCGCGCGACGGCCGACTTTGCGTGTTCATGCCGCCGGTCGAGGCGCTGGAGGATTATCTCGAACTGGTCGCGGCGGCGGAGAACGCTGCAAAGGCGATCGGCCTGCCGGTACATATCGAGGGCTACGGCCCGCCGCACGATCCGCGCCTCAACGTCATCCGTGTGGCTCCGGATCCCGGTGTCATCGAGGTGAACATCCATCCAGCCGCGAATTGGCAGGATTGCGTGGCGACGACAACGGCGATCTACGAAGAGGCGCGGCAGACGCGGCTTGGCGCCGACAAATTCATGATCGACGGCCGCCACACCGGCACCGGCGGCGGCAATCATGTCGTCGTCGGCGGCGCCACACCCAATGACAGTCCGTTCCTGCGCCGGCCCGACCTGTTGAAGAGCCTGGTGCTGCAGTGGCAGCGGCATCCGTCGCTCTCTTATCTGTTCTCCGGCCTGTTCATCGGCCCGACCAGCCAGGCGCCGCGCTTCGACGAGGCGCGCCACGATTCGCTCTATGAGCTCGAAATCGCGATGGCGCAGGTGCCGCATCCGGACAAGGGCGCGGCACCCCTGCCGTGGCTGATCGACCGGCTGTTCCGCAACCTCCTGACCGACGTAACGGGAAATACCCACCGCTCGGAAATCTGCATCGACAAGCTGTTTTCACCCGATGGCCCGACCGGCCGGCTAGGGCTGGTCGAATTCCGCGGCTTCGAGATGCCGCCCAACGCACGCATGAGCCTGGCGCAGCAATTGCTCGTGCGCGCCATCATCGCCCGGGCCTGGAAGAACCCGCTCGACGGCCGTTTCGTGCGCTGGGGCACGTCCCTGCACGATCGTTTCATGCTGCCGCATTACGTCTGGGCTGACTTTCTCGACGTGCTCGACGACCTCAAGCTGAACGGTTTTGCCTTCCGTCCGAAATGGTTCGACGCCCAACTCGAATTCCGCTTCCCGTTCTGCGGCGAGGTCCAGCATGCCGGCATCAAGCTGGAGCTCAGGCAGGCACTGGAGCCGTGGCATGTGATGGGCGAGCAAGGGGCGATCGGCGGCACGGTGCGCTTCGTCGATTCCTCCGTCGAGCGGCTGCAGGTGAAGACCGAAGGGCTCAACCCGGAGCGTCACGCCATCGTCTGCAATGGCCGCCTGGTGCCGATGAAGGTGACCGACAACCGCGAAATCGCGGTGGCGGGCGTTCGCTTCAAGGCCTGGCAGCCGGCTTCGGGCCTGCATCCGGCGCTACCGGTCAACACGCCGCTGGTTTTCGACATCTATGACCGCTGGTCGGGCCGCGCGGTCGGCGGTTGCGTCTATCATGTCGCGCATCCCGGCGGGCGCAGCTACGACACGTTCCCGGTCAATGGCAACGAAGCGGAGGCGCGACGGCTCGCCCGCTTCGAGCCGCGTGGCCACACGCCGTCCAGCTATGTGCTGCGCAACGAAGAAGCCTCTGAAGATTTCCCGATGACCCTTGACCTTCGGCGGCCGCAAAGACTCTGATCAGCAATGGCGAAGGGGAATCACAAGAAGCTGCGCAGCAAGCCGCAGACCCACAATCTGCTGGCGCACTACCAGCCAATCGACGGCGCCGTCGACGAGATGGTCGATGCGTCGGGCAATCCGCGGCCGGCCTGGCGTCACTTCATCGAGGCACTGGAGGAACTAGGGCCGGAAAAGCTTGCCCAGCGCTTCGCCCGCGCCGACCAGTATCTGCGCGATGCCGGTGTCTATTACCGCGTCTATGACAAGGCCGGCGCCAATGAACGGGAATGGCCGCTGGCGCATGTGCCGCTGCTGATCGAGGAGCAGGAATGGGCTGACATCAGCGCCGGCCTGGTCCAGCGCGCCGATCTGTTCGAGGAGACCATCGCCGACATTTATGGGCCCAACCGGCTGGTCGAGAAAGACATTCTGCCGGCTGGATTGATCGCGGCCAGCCCGGAATATTTGCGGCCCGTCGTCGGCACCAGGCCGGCCAGCGGCCATTTCCTGCACTTCTGCGCGTTCGAGCTCGGCCGTGGTCCGGACGGCCGCTGGTGGGTGCTTGGCGATCGCACGCAGGCGCCGTCGGGCGCCGGCTTTGCACTGGAGAACCGCGTCGCCACCACGCGCGCGCTGTCCGACATCTATGGCGAGATGCATGTGCACCGCTTGGCCGGCTTTTTCCGTCGCTTCCGCGACGCGCTGAACGGCATGGCCAAGGAGACCGGCGGCCGTGTCGCCATCCTGACGCCGGGACCGCTGAACGAAACCTATTACGAACATGCCTATATCGCGCGCTATCTCGGCATCATGCTGCTCGAGGGCGAGGACCTGACCGTCTCAGGCGGCAGGCTGATGGTGCGCACGGTTTCGGGGCTGATGCCGGTGAGCGTGCTGTGGCGGCGGCTCGACGCCGCCTTCGCTGATCCGCTTGAATTGCGGCCGGATTCCCAGATCGGCACGCCGGGGCTGGTCGAAGCGATCCGGCAAGGGGCGGTTTCGGCCGTCAACGCGTTGGGCTCCGGCCTGATGGAGACACGCGCGCTGCTCGCCTTCCTGCCGAAGATTTCGCGCGCCCTGCGCAACGAGGAGCTGCTGCTGCCGACCGTCGCGACATGGTGGTGCGGGCAGGAGACCGAACGTCGGCATGTGCTCGCCAATATCGATCGCATGGTGATCGGCCCGGCGTTGTCGACACGGCTTGCCTTCGAGGACGACGGCTCGACCAAGCTCGGTTCGGCGCTGTCGGCCGAGGAGCGGGCCGAACTCGTTGCCCGGATCGAGCGGGACGGCGGCGACTTCGTCGGCCAGGAAGCAGTGACGCTTTCGACCACCCCGGTCTATGTCGGCGGCTGGCTGGAGCCGCGGCCGGCAAGCCTGCGCGTCTATCTGGCGCGGACGCCGGAAGGCTGGACGGTGATGCCCGGCGGTTTCGCCCGTGTCGGTTTTTCGCTCGACCCGACGGCGATCGCCATGCAGCGCGGCGGCCAGGCGGCGGATGTATGGGTGGTCAGCGACAGGCCGGTGGAGCGCGAGACGCTGCTGCCGCAGGAGCATGATAGCTTCACGCGCACCTTGCCGGGCAGCCTGCCCAGCCGCGCGGCGGAGAACCTGACATGGCTCGGCCGCTATATCGAGCGATCGGAAGACACGGTGCGCATTCTGCGCGCCTACCACGTGCGGCTGGCCGAGACATCCGATCCCGAGATGCCGCTGCTCGCCGACATCAGAGACTATCTCGCGCCCTTCGGCATCGACGTCGAGACGGCAATCCCATTGGGGCTGATCGGCACGCTGGACAGCGCGGTTTACAGCGCCGGGCAGATCCGCGACCGCTTCTCGCCCGATGGATGGCTGGCATTGAAGGATCTGTCGAAGACCATCCATCAATTTGCCGCGACAGTGGCGCCGGGCGACGACGCGACAAGGGCAATGACGGTCATCCTGCGCAAGCTGGCCGGGTTTTCCGGCCTGCTGCATGAGAACATGTACCGCTTCACCGGCTGGCGTTTCCTGGAAATCGGCCGCAGGCTGGAACGTGGCATCCAGATCGCCCGCACGCTCGCCCGGCTGACCAGAGCCCAGGCGCCGGAAGGCGCGCTCGACATGATGCTGGAGATCGGCGACAGCGTCATGACCCACCGTCGGCAATATCCGGTGCAGGCGGGACGGCGCACGGTGGTCGACCTTCTGGCGCTCGATCCGCTCAACCCGCGCTCAATCCTTTTCCAGCTCGAACGGCTGAAGGCCGAAATCGCGCTGCTGCCCGCTGTCGGCGGTGAAGGCCATATGTCGCCGGCGGCCAAGGAAATCTTGCAGCTCAACACGTCGATCGCTATCAAGGAGCCCTCGGACATGACGACCAAGGCCCTCGGCGATCTCGCCAATGAAATCGGCGGCCTCTACAACAGCCTCTCCAAAGCCTATTTCGGGTAGAGACGGCATGCTCTACGACATCAGGCTTCACCTGCGTTCCGACTATGATGCGGCGGCCGGCGGCGGCCGCCATCAGGTGCGCGTGTTGCCGCCGACCATCCCTGGCGTGCAGCGCGTCATCGCCGCTTCACTGTCTTTTGTGCCGGCGCCCAGCGAACGCTCCGACTTTTCCGACTTTTTCGGCAACAGTGTCACCTCGATCGCCTTTCGTGACGCGCATGATGCGCTCGATATCAGGATGAGCGCGCGTGTTTCAGTGTCGCGGCCGGAGCCCGGGCTTGACGTATCGCCGGACATACGCCGGCTGAGGGAAGAACTCGGCGCGGTGCACTCGCTGGCGCCGGCTTCGCCGCATCATTTTCTGGCCGCCAGCGATCATGCCGGCATCGACGCGGCAATCACTGCCTATGCGAAAGACAGTGCCGGCAGTTCGACGGTCGGCACGGCCATGGCTCTGTGCAACCGCATTCACCGCGATTTCACCTATGATGGCGAGGCGACCACCGTGCAGACGCGGGCCAGCGACGCCTTCGGCCTGAAGCGCGGCGTCTGCCAGGATTTTTCCCACATCATGATCGCCGGCCTGCGCGGCCTCGGCATTCCTGCAGGCTATGTCAGCGGGTTCCTGCGTACCATCCCGCCACGCGGAAAGCCGCGGCTCGAAGGCGCCGACGCCATGCATGCCTGGGTCAAGGTGTGGTGCGGGCGCGATACCTGCTGGCAGGAATTCGATCCGACCAACGGCATGCGGGCAAGCAACGACCATATCACGGTCGGCTATGGCCGCGACTACTCGGACGTGGCGCCGATCGTCGGCGTGCTGAAAACCACGGGCGGGCAGGTTGGCGAGCAGGCAGTCGACGTCATACCGGTCGTGCTCGAAAAGGCGTGACGACGCACTTCCTCGTTGCACGGCGTCGTCGATAGGCTGTCCTGGCAATCGAGAGGCGGTGGAACCCGCAGCCAGCAAGCGGCTTATCTACGGAAATTCCGTGGAGAGGACATGCTCGACAAATCCGGGTCGTCGTCTGGCCGATCGGCTGTGAGGAAAGCTGCACCAAAGAACGGGGTGCCGCGGAACGGAGCGCTGGAGAACGGCGCGCAAGCCTCGGCTGTTAGGGCCTCGCTCAACTATGTCAGCGACATCGAACCCGGTATTCATCGGCTGCGTTCAGGCAAGGGGTTCTCGTACAAGGGACCGGACGGGCGTGCCGTCGATAAGGATGCGCTGACACGCATCAAGGCGCTCGCCATTCCACCGGCCTGGACGGATGTGTGGATCTCGCCGGATGCCGACGGTCACATTCAGGCGACCGGCCGGGACCAGCGCGGGCGCAAGCAATACCGCTATCATCCGCACTGGGCCGAGGAGCGGGACGGGGTCAAATATTCGAGCCTCATCGCCTTCGCCGAAAGCCTGCCTGAACTGCGACGGCAGATCGATGTCGATTTGCGCCGTCACGGGCTGCCGCTGGAACGGGTCGTGGCGGCTATCGTCTGGTTGCTCGACAACACGATGATCCGCGTCGGCAATGCCGCCTATGCGCGCGACAACCAGAGTTTTGGTCTGACCACGCTGCGCGATCGCCATGTCGACATCAAGGGCTCGAGCCTGCGTTTCGCCTTCAAGGGCAAGTCAGGCAAGGAATGGAGATTGAAGCTCGTCGATCGACGGATCGCCAAGATCGTGCGTGGAGCGCAGGACCTGCCGGGCCAAAAGCTGTTCCAGTATCTCGACGAGGATGGAAACAGGCATCCGGTGCGCTCAGACGACGTCAACCGCTATATCAGGGAGAACGCCGGCGTGGATTTCAGCTCCAAGCATTTCAGAACCTGGGGCGGTACCATTCATGCCGCCTCGCTGTTTGCTCAAACCGAACGTCCTGAAAGCCAGGCGCAGCAGAAGAGGGCGATGAACAGCGTCATCGACAAGGTTGCCGAGCGGCTCGGCAATACGCGCACAGTCTGTCGCCAATGCTACATCCATCCGGAAGTCTTCCGCGCCTGGTCCGAAGGGCGGCTGCTTAGCGAAATGGCGGACGCGAACAAAGGCAAGCGCCCGATCGCCGGGCTCGACGACGAGGAGGCGCTGGTCCTGAGATGGCTGAAGGCGAGGGAAGGCTGACGCCGGACGGGCGATTTTTTTGTCGACGCCATGTCGGCATCGGTCCTACTGTTTCGTCCTTTGATAGAGAAAAGGACGACCCATGCTCTACGCGATCCTCTGCTATGCCTCCGAAGACGTTGTCTGCTCCTGGAGCAAGGAACAGGACGATGCTGTCATGGAAAAACTCCTGGGCGTACAGGAAAGATATGCCCAGGCGGGCCGGCTTGGCCCGGTGGCGCGGCTGCTGCCGACGACCGCCGCGACAACGCTGAGAAAGGTCAAGGGCGAAGCGGTCGTCATCGATGGTCCGTTTGCCGAAACCAAGGAACAGTTCCTCGGTTTCTACACGCTCGAATGCGCCGACCTCGATGAGGCTGTCGACTTCGCGCGCGAGCTTTCCGAGGTCAACCCGAGCGGCGGCTCTTACGAGATCCGGCCGGTCTCCCTCTTCAATCCCGCCAAGGTTTCTGCATGACCGAACTTGCCTGGATCAGCACGGCAATCAGCACCGCTCGCCCGCAGGCGATGGGGGCATTGCTGCGCTACTTCCGCGACCTCGACGCGGCGGAGGAAGCATTCCAGGACGCCTGCCTGAGGGCACTGAACAACTGGCCGAAAAACGGCCCGCCGCGCGATCCGGCAGCCTGGCTGATCTTCGTCGGCCGCAACAGCGGCATCGATGCGGTGCGCAAGCGCGCCAAGCAGGCGCCGCTGCCGGAGGAGGACCAGATCTCCGATCTCGAAGATGCCGAGAGCGACATCGCCGAGCGGCTGGACGGCGCGCATTACCGCGACGATATTTTGCGGCTGCTGTTCATCTGCTGTCATCCCGACCTGCCGGCCACTCAGCAGATCGCGGTGGCGCTGCGCATCGTTTCCGGCCTGACGGTCAAGCAGATCGCCCGCGCCTTTCTCGTCGGGGAAAGCGCGATGGAGCAGCGTATCACTCGAGCCAAGGCTCGCATCGCCGATGCCGGCGTGCCGTTCGAGACGCCGGGAGCGGTCGAGCGCTCCGAACGGCTCGCCGCCGTCGCTGCCATGGTCTACCTGATCTTCAACGAAGGCTACTCCAGCAACAGCGGCGAGGCATCCGCCCGTGCGCCGCTTTGCGAAGAAGCGATCCGGCTGGCCCGGCTGCTGCTCAGGCTGTTCCAGACCGAGCCGGAGATCATGGGACTGACGGCGCTTTTGTTGCTCCAGCATGCACGTGCGCCGGCTCGCTTCGACGAGAACGGCGAGATCGTGCTGCTCGAAGACCAGGACCGCAGCCTGTGGAGCCGCAAGATGATCGATGAGGGCCTGGCGCTGGTCGATAAGGCGTTGCGCCATCGCAAGCCCGGTCCCTACCAGGTACAAGCGGCGATCGCCGCCTTGCATGCTCGGGCGGAAAAGCCCGAGGAGACGGACTGGAACGAGATCGACCTGCTCTACGGGCTGCTCGAGCAGATGCAGCCGTCGCCGGTGGTGACCCTCAATCGCGCCGTCGCGGTCTCCAAGGTGCGTGGACCGGAAGCGGCACTTGCCATGATCGAGCCGCTGGAAGGAAGGCTTTCCGGCTATTTCCACTTCTTCGGCCTCAAGGGCGGCCTGCTGATGCAGCTTGGCCGCGGCGAGGAGGCGCGCGTCGCTTTCGACCGCGCCATCGCGCTTGCCAACACGGCCGCCGAGGCAGCGCATATCCGCATGCATATCGACCGGCTGATGAAAGAAGGCGCTAAGCAAACGGCGCATTGATCCGACGCCTCCGCCTGGTTCAACGGTCTGATCTTTGGCTTAGACCATGCCGGGGTGGCGATTTTTCCCTGAAACGAGTAATGCCACGCCATGACAGCGCCCGATGTGCCGACCGGCACAGAGACGGCATGGCGCAAGGCTTGGACCGAAGTGCTTTTGTTTTATGCATGTCGTTGTCCCAAAACCGCTGCGCACTTTTGGGCGACATGCATTATGAGCGGCGGGATATGAAAGGGATAAAAATGACGATTGCGAAGGAAACGGCCGGGCTTCTGGCGAAACTGGGCGTTGCCGAGGGCGCGCTTACGGGCGGCGATCTTATCGTGCGCAGCCCGGTGACCGGCGAGCAGATCGCCGCGCTGAAGACCATCTCGCCGGCCGATGCGGCAACGACCATCGACAATGCCCACGAAGCTTTCCTGGCGTGGCGGCAGGTGCCAGCTCCCAAGCGTGGAGAGCTGGTGCGGCTGCTCGGCGAAGAGTTGCGCACACACAAGGCCGAGCTTGGCCGGTTGGTATCGATCGAAGTTGGCAAGATCCCATCCGAGGGTCTTGGCGAAGTGCAGGAAATGCTCGACATCTGCGATTTCGCCGTCGGTCTTTCTCGGCAATTGTACGGCCTGACCATCGCCACCGAGCGTCCCGGCCATCGCATGATGGAAACCTGGCATCCGCTCGGCGTGGTCGGCGTCATTTCGGCCTTCAACTTTCCGGTGGCGGTATGGTCGTGGAACGCGGCACTTGCGCTGGTCTGCGGCGACGCGGTTGTGTGGAAGCCGTCTGAGAAGACGCCGCTGACGGCGCTCGCCTGCGAAGCGATCTTCAAGCGCGCGGCAAAGCGTTTCGGCGATGCGCCGGAAGGGCTGGCGCCGGTGCTGATCGGTGATCGCGCCGTCGGAGAGATCATGGTGGACCATCCGAAGGTGCCGCTGGTTTCGGCCACCGGCTCGACCCGCATGGGCCGGGATGTCGGTCCGCGTCTGGCGAAACGCTTCGCGCGTGCCGTGCTGGAGCTCGGCGGCAACAATGCCGGCATCGTCTGCCCGACGGCCGATCTCGACATGGCGCTGCGTGCCATCGCCTTCGGCGCCATGGGCACGGCCGGTCAGCGCTGCACGACGCTCAGGCGCCTGTTCGTGCATGACAGCGTCTATGATGCCTTGGTTCCGCGCCTGAAGAAAGCCTATGAGAGCGTCTCGGTCGGCAATCCGCTGGAGACCAGTGCTCTCGTCGGCCCGCTGATCGACAAGGCTGCCTACGAGAACATGCAGAAGGCGCTGGAGGAGGCGGCTTCGAATGGCGGCACGACAACCGGCGGAATGCGGGTCGAGAACGGCCAGCCTGAGGCTTACTACGTGCGTCCGGCGCTGGTCGAAATGCCGCGGCAGGTTTCGCCGGTGACGGAGGAGACCTTCGCGCCGATCCTTTATGTGATGAAATATTCTGACTTCGACGCCGTGCTCGACGAGCACAATGCGGTGGGAGCGGGGCTGTCGTCGTCGATCTTCACCCGCGACCTGCAGGAATCCGAGCGCTTTCTCGGCGTCGACGGCTCGGATTGCGGCATCGCCAACGTCAATATCGGCACATCCGGGGCCGAGATCGGTGGCGCCTTCGGTGGCGAGAAGGAAACCGGCGGCGGCCGCGAGAGCGGTTCCGATGCCTGGAAGGCCTATATGCGGCGCGCCACCAATACGGTGAACTATTCCAAGGCGCTGCCGCTTGCGCAGGGCGTGTCGTTCGACATCGACTAAGAAGGCCTTGTCGTGGCGGCGCCAAAGCCGCCACGACGACTTTCAAGTCAGCGTTCAGCCGTCCCCGCAAGATACAAAACAGTTATCGAAGGCTGCATCGATGATGGCGAGCTTGACCGCCTGGGCGGTCATGTATTCCTGGTAGAACTCGCTCGACAACCACATGACCGAATGACCGCGCTGGCCCAGCCAGCCGATGCTGCCGAGTTCCTCGGCATCGCGCAATTTGCGTGACAAATGGGTCCGGGAAAGCTTGAGCCAGTTCGCGAAATCTCCGATCGAGACGACACCGGTCGGAATCCGGTCCAGGCCGGCATGATCGGGATCGACGCCGGATATCAGCCAATCCATGACGATGCCGCCATTGTCGAGCCAGGTGAACAACGAAAAGGTCTGTCTCGGCTCCCGCACGGCATGCGACGAAAGCAGGCCGTCGGCCACCAGCGGCTGCAGTTTGGCGAGCACGTCCGGATGTGCGACGAATGCAGCCAGTCGAGATCCATTGTCCAGGCTGTCCAGCGTTTTCAGATGAGCCATGAACCAGCCGGCGACCGTCTCCAGAGTGCCCGCGGTTGGCTCAAAGGGGCGGATGCGCCCGTATTTGATCGGCAGATGCCGGATGAAACCGTAATGCAGCATCTCCTTCAGGAAGGCGTCGGCGGTGTTGCGGCTGGCTACCGAATGCTGGTGGATGTCGCCCATGAACCGTGCAGACGTAAGTCCCTTGCGATGATCGTCCGGCTCTCGATCGAAATACAAGGCAAGGCCGATATGGGCCATCAGCCAACGCTGTTGCGTGGCGAACACGGAAGCCAGCCGCGGGTTCGCTTCATAGGTCTCGAGCAGCGTCCGGGATTGAGCCTGGACATGGCGACGCAATGCCGAATGGCCGGCAATGTTTTCAGAATCCAGCGCCATCCCCGCCGAGCCCAACCAAACTTTGCAACCGGAAATACCGGTCACAATTTCAGCCTTCGCCGGTCGTGTCCAGAGCCGCCGAACCGGGATACAAGCTGAATTCCGCCCGGCTAACTAGCTGAATTCCCCGAGATGGTCGCCGATGACCCCGCTCTCGCGAGGCGCTGATCTCGCTGCAGAAGGCTGGCCTGCTCGAACCCACCAATGGGGCTTCGCCTGTCCAGCCCGTGCTCCCGTCGATGGCCAAGCGGAACCAACACAAGTTTTGCTCGTTGATGAGCGCCGATTGGACTGAGACAGTGAGGAACTACAATATGGAGAATGGCCTTTTCGCCACGCCGCCTGCAGCTTTCCGGCAAACAGAGTCGGTCTGGCTACGGGCGCTCAAGTGGCTGTTGCGCCGAGTGCGCAGCGCCTCCGACAGCTCGGGAACCATGTTGAAGCCAATCCTTTCCGGACCCGAGGATGATAGCGGGCCCACTCCGCCTCGACGCGCTTGAGGCCGATCGCGCTGCGATCTTGACGCCAAAAATGACCGCTCACATATCTTTTTAGGGCCGGCGCCGACGGCCATGCGGTGGATGACCGCTGCGGAGGCCGGACGCGGCGGCGTGTCCGCCTGACCCAGCGAGGGCGGCATCATGCCGCTGCCGTCCGTCGTTGCGCCGACCCGGACCCGGACACAGCCGGTTGCGGCGCAACGCCGGGAACCATCGGGCATGCTTGGCTATTAGATACAGGCGGCTGCTGGTCTGCCGGGCCAGGAGCCATTGCTTATGATCATCGATCCTCCACCGAAAAGTGCTATCCCGGCATCCGTTCCGTCGGTCGATCCAAAAGCCGCCCCGACGCCTCGCAATGCCGAAGCGGAGGTCTTTTATATCGAAGCGATCCGCGAACTTGTCGCGACCGGCATCCCCTTTCTAGTCGCCGGCACCTATGCCGTAAGCGCCTATACCGGGATCACCCGCCTGACCAAGGATCTCGACATTTTCTGCAAGGCCGGCGACTGCCCGCGCATCCTCGCCCATTTCAAGCGCATCGGCTACGCCGTCGTGGTCGAGGACGACCGGTGGCTCGGCAAAGTGTTCAAGGGCACGCATTTTTTCGACGTCATTTTCGTCTCGATGAACGGCACAATGCCTGTCGACGACCAGTGGCTGGAGCACGCACGTCAGGGCGAATTGCTGGGCAGCCAGGTGCGGATTATCGGTCCCACCGAGCTTATCTGGTCCAAATGTTTCATCCAGGACCGGGGCCGCCACGATGGCGCCGACATCTCGCACACCATCCTCAAGGCGCACGACCAGATCGACTGGCAAAGGCTGCTTTCCTACATGGAAGTTCATTGGGAAGTTCTGCTGATGCATCTCTTGAACTTCCGATGGATCTATCCGTCGGAGCGGGGCCGCGTGCCCGCCTGGCTGCTCGACGAGCTGCTTGACCGGCTGGCCAAGCAGCGCGAATTGCCACCTTCCCGGATGAAAATCTGCCGTGGGCGCATGCTTTCACGAACCGACTATGAGATCGACGTCAAGGACTGGGGCTTTGCCGACGTCGGCGGTGAAGGAGAACATAGCAATGGCTGACGAGCTCGAAACTGCTTCGCCGAAGGCGGAAAACGGCAGCGCACTCAAAGTCGCCGCCATTGGCGATCTGCATGTCGGCAAGGAGGACCGGGCCTCGTACCGCGATCTTTTCGGCGAGATGTCGCGTGAAGCCCAGGTTCTCGTGCTGACGGGCGACCTTACCAATCTCGGCAAGCCTCGGGAGGCCGAAATCCTTGCCGAGGAACTGCGTGCCTGCACGATCCCGGTCGTCGCCGTACTTGGCAATCACGACTATGAGTCAGGCGCCGTCGAGCAGGTCTCCGACATTCTGCGCCAGGCGGGCGTTCACCTGCTCGACGGCGAGGCGACAGAGATTCACGAGGTCGGGTTCGTTGGGGTCAAGGGTTTCGTTGGCGGTTTTGGGTCGCGCATGCTCGGCTCCTTCGGCGAACCGGCGATCAAGTCAATGGTGGCGGAAAGCGTGAACGAAGCGATGCGGCTTGAAAACGCGATGCGGCAGGTCCGCGCCAAACGCACGCTTGTCGTTCTGCACTACGCGCCTGTCGTCGAGACGGTCGTAGGCGAGCCGCTGGAGATCTTCCCGTTTCTCGGTTCATCGCGCCTGGCCGAGACAATAGACCGGTTCCAGGTCAGCGCGGTGGTGCATGGTCATGCGCATCGCGGCGCCTACGAGGGCCGCACGCCGGGCGGGGCGCCGGTCTATAACGTTGCCATGCATGTCGCCAAGCCGACCGGCCGTCCCTACGCCATGCTCGAAATCTGACAGGCGCCGCCACTGGCGCAAGCAATCGCCAGTACACACTGCAGAACGATCACAGCAATTGCCGGCGGAAAGACGTCCGCTTCGGTGGAATGTCGTTTTCATCCGGATTGGGAACGGGGTCCTCGTCGGGGAGCCTGTCGGGATCCGGCTCACGCACGGGCTTGGGATCGGGGATAGGAGGCGGCGGCACCGGGGTCGGTATCGGCTCGGGTGTGGGAATAGTGGCCATCGTAATCATCTCCTCTTGGCGCAGAACAACGCAATGGGCCAGCTGGTTCCCGCCTTCCTCGTTTTTGGAAACCACACCGTCTTGCCTGCGGGTCAGCCCATCTCCGGATTCGCCTGGCTGCTGCCCGACTTGCGCGACCGCAGCAGCAGCGCAATCGGAACGAACAGGGCGGTTGCCACCGCGCAGTAACGGAAGACATCGACATAGGCGAGCAGCGTGGCCTGGCGGGCGATCAACTGGCCGAGCCAGCCAATCGCCTGCTGCTTCGCCTCGACCATCGCCGAACCATGGGCGACGAAATGCTCGGTCGCCTGCCGAAGCACCTGCTGATAGGCGGGCGACGATTGCACGGTGTGGCCGACCAGATTCGATTGATGGATTTGGGAGCTTTGCGCAATAACGGTGTTGGACAGCGACACGCCGATGCTGCCGCCGATATTGCGTGCAACGTTGATCAGCGCCGATGCCTGGTTGGTCTGTTGCGGGGGCAGGCCGACATAGGCCGCGGTTGAAATGGGAATGAACAGGAACGGCAGCCCGACCATCAGGAAGACACGGGCAAAGGCAAAGAAGCGGAAGCTGGCGTCCGGGGTAAGTGAGGTCATGTGCCAAAGGGCGACTGCGACCACCGACATGCCCATCATGATCAGGTATTTGGGCTGCACGATGCTGCCTACAAATCCGGACACCGGCATCAAGATCAGCATGGCGATGCCGCCCGGCATCATCGAAAGGCCCGAGAGCGTCGCGGTGTAGGCAAATGTCGTCTGCTGCAGCTGCGGCACGATCTGGGTGGTGCTGAACAGGATAGCACCGACCGCCATCATAACCAGGAAGGCCGTGCCGAACTGGCGAGTGAACAATAGGCGCATGTCGACGACCGGATCGCTGCGGCTGATTTCCCATGGGATGAGCAGCAGGAACGCGATCGCGGAAATCACTGCGAAAGTCGTAATGAAATTCGAGGCGAACCAGTCGTAGCGTTGGCCTCGGTCGAGGAAGATCTCCAGGCATCCCAATGCCGTCGCCACCAGGATGAACCCGACCCCGTCGATCTTCAGGCCGCCTTTCAGCCGTTCCTTGCGTTCGCGTTCGAGTACGTCCGGTTCGACCAACAGCCATTGCACCAGTGCCAGCGACAGGATGCCGAACGGCACGTTGATGAAGAAGATCCAGTGCCAGGAGAAATGGTCCGTCAGCCAGCCGCCGATCGTCGGCCCGACCGTCGGCGCGACGATGACGGCAATGCCGTAAAGCGCGAAGGCTTGCGAGCGCTTTTCCGGCGGAAAGGTGTCGGCAAGGATCGATTGCTCGCTTGGCGCCATGCCGCCGCCGCCGAGGCCCTGAAGGATCCTGAACAGGATAAGCAGTTCCAGGTTGGGCGCCAGTCCGCACAGCAGCGAGGCGACGGTGAAGATCGCCACGCAGAGCATGTAGTAGCGCTTGCGGCCGACAACGCTTGCCAGCCAGCCGCTGACCGGGATGATCACCGAGTTGGCAACGAGATAGGTGGTAATGACCCAGGTGCTTTCGTCCATTCCGGCCGCCAGGCTCCCGGCGATGTTGCGCAGGGCGACATTGGCGATCGAGGTGTCCAGCACCAACATGAAAGTGGCGATGGAAACGACGACGGCGATGAGCCAGGGATTGTGCGTCCCGGCGGCAGACCGGCTTTCGCCGTGATTTCTGGCGGCTTCGCCGCTCATCGCACCTTGACCGTCGGCACCACCGACAGACCTGGGCCAAGAAGCATATCGGGCGGCTTGTCGAAGACGATCTTGACCGGTACGCGCTGCACCACCTTGACGTAGTTGCCGGTGGCGTTTTCGGCCGGCAGGAGGCTGAAGGCGGTGCCGCTGCCGGCCTGGATGCTGTCGACGCGGCCATGGAAGGACTTGTCCGGGTAGGCGTCGATGTCGATGTCGACCGGCTGTCCGGGCCGCATCAGGTCGAGCTGCGTCTCCTTGAAGTTGGCCTTCACCCAGACCTCGTCGGGAACGAACATCATCAATACCTGGCCGGGTTGGGCGTAGGTGCCGTCAGCGGCCGAAATGCTCGTTGCACGCCCGGCGACCGGTGCTGTGATGGTCGTGCGCGACAGCGTCGTGCGGGCTTGATCCTGGCTGGCCTTGGCCTGCTCAAGCTGCGCCTCGGCGCTCCTGGCCTGTGCCTGCAAGACCGAAACCTGGCTTTTTGCCGAGGCGACATTGGCCTCGGCGCTGTCCAGCGCGGCCTGGTCCTGACGCAGCGTCGATGCCGCCTGCTGCGCCTGCTGCTGCGTTGCCGTGCCCCTGGCCAGGAGTTCGCGATTGCGCTGATCCTCGGCCTTAGCGAAATCCAGCGCTGCCTTGGCCTGTGCAACCTGCCTCTGCGCGGCGTTCACCTTTGCGTTTTGAGCCTCGATCTGGGCGGTGACATTGACGATTTCGGCCTCGGCCGCGGCGACGCCGGCATCGGCCTGCTTCAGGTTTGCCTGATAATCGCTGTCATCGATGCGCAGGAGGACATCGCCCGCCTGCACGTGCTGATTGTCGGTAACCGCCAGCTCGGTGATGCGGCCGGCGATTTGGGCGCCGATCGTCACCGTGCGGGCGTCGATGAAGGCGTCGTCGGTCGATTCGTACTGGCCGGCGTTCAGCCACCAGATCACGACGCCTGCCGCGACGAGCAACAGCGCAAGCGCGACCGCTGCCGTCGCATAGGGATGGCGCTTGGGAAAGCCGAGCAGACCGGCCTTTCGTTGCGAGGCATCCCCGTCGGGCTTTTCCTGCCGGGGCCCTGCCGATCGCTCACGAGATTCTCGAACCCGGGCCGGTTGCTCCCGAGTTTCATTTACAGGCTCGACGTCTTGTTCGACGCTTTGAGGCTTCGTGTCCAACGGAATGGCTTTCAAGATTGATATTGCAGCCGCCGGAGCGGACGCAAAGCCAAACGGCAAGCTTCCGCAAAAGTTCCTGTCCGGAATGGGTTCGGTTAACGGGTCGACATCGAACCCACCGAGCGGCGCGGGCGCGTTGGAACTCGAGCACCGCTTCACCGTATGCTTCATGTTGCGGCGGTCCGGCCTTGTCAGCGCTCCACGGCGCGATAATTGCTCATAAAGGCGTGGGCAATTTCACCTGTCGACAGGAGCCGACCATGAAACATCAAACACTCGACCAACTGCATGCCGTCGCGGAAGTTGAGTCCTTCGCGGCGTATCCGGCGATGACTCGAAACCAGCGGATTGAACGTTGGGCAGAACTTCTCGAGCAAAACCCGACGCGATGCCTTGGAGCGCTTCCGGGCACCGAATATATGAACAGGGAAGCGCGTGACAGATCGCGTGGCGCTGGGACGCCGCTCACTGTCGCTTTCGAGGATCCGGTTCTGCGTGCCATGGGCCTGAATGACGATACCTATGGTGAGGCAAAGCGCTTCTTCGAACTGAGCGACCGGCAGTTGCACCAAATCGTCTGCCATTGCCATGTCGGTGCTACGATGCAAGCGCGATGGGCCGCTGCCAGGGTGCGCGGGATAGTCCGCGGCAACAGATTTGTTGCCTGGATGAAGGGGTTGATCGTGCATTGACGCGGTACGAGGAACGGCGGAACACGCGTTCTTTCCGCGCCGTGGAGAGCGCTTCCGAATCTGGAAGGGCTCGTGCGCCGTCGGGCCGCACAGATTGTGAAACTCCTCGACGCTTGGCTGCGCTTTGTCGCGGCCATGCGTCTGTTTGCGATGTGAGAATTTGAGCTGACCCGCGGCAATTGAGCCTTCATCCGACGGGCTTTCGAGCGCCGTTCAGGCATGCGCGATCTGGCTAAGGACGAAACAATCCTGCGATCGCGGAAGATTCTTCGATCCGCTCTAGCGGTCGATCTCTCCAAACACAATGTCGAGCGAGCCGATGATCGCGGCAACATCGGCGATCATATGGCCTCGGGACAGGAAATCCATCGCCTGCAGGTGGGCGAAGGAAGGTGCGCGGATCTTGCATCGGTAGGGAATGTTGCCTCCGTCCGATACGAGATAGACGCCGAACTCGCCTTTCGGCGCCTCGACGGCGGCATAGACTTCACCGCGCGGCACGCGAATGCCTTCGGTATAAAGTTTGAAGTGATGGATCGTCGCTTCCATCGAGCGCTTCATTGTAGCACGCGGCGGCGGCGTGATCTTGCTGTTCGGGATCGCGACCGGCCCCTGGCCTTCGGGCGAGCGCAACTTTTCCAGGCATTGCCGCATGATCCGGACCGACTGGCGCATTTCCTCCATGCGTACGAGATAGCGGTCGTAGCAGTCGCCATGCTTGCCGACCGGTATATCGAAATCCATCTCCGAGTAGCATTCGTATGGCTGCGCCTTGCGCAGATCCCATGAGGCGCCCGATCCGCGCACCATCACGCCGGAAAAGCCCCAGGCCCAGGCATCATCGAGGCCGATCACGCCGACATCGACATTGCGCTGCTTGAAAATGCGGTTGTCGGTCAACAGCCCTTCGAGATTGTCGCAGACCTTGAGGAACGGATCGCAGAAATTCCAGATGTCGTCGAGGAGCTCCGGCGGCAGATCCTGATGCACGCCGCCGACCCTGAAATAATTCGCGTGCATGCGGGCGCCGGACGCGCGCTCATAAAAGACCATCAGCTTCTCGCGCTCGGCGAAACCCCAGAGCGGCGGCGTCAGCGCGCCGATGTCCATGGCCTGCGTGGTGACGTTGAGGAGGTGCGACAGGAGCCGGCCTATCTCGCAGAAAAGCACGCGGATGAGCTGCCCGCGTTTCGGAACCGATATTTCGAGGAGCTTCTCGGCGGCGAGACAGAATGCGTGCTCCTGGTTCATCGGCGCGACGTAGTCGAGCCGGTCGAAATAGGGCAGGGCCTGCAGGTAGTTCTTGTACTCGATGAGCTTTTCGGTGCCGCGATGCAGCAAGCCAATGTGAGGATCGGCGCGCTCCACGATTTCGCCGTCGAGTTCGAGCACCAGCCGCAGGACGCCGTGAGCAGAGGGATGTTGCGGCCCGAAATTAATGGTGAAGTTGCGAACCGCAGCCTCGGCCATGACAGTCCTCCGCAATTAGGCGGGTTTGTCCGCGTTCAGCCGCTCATGTCGTCGTCTGGATGATCAGCGTCAGCGTGCCGTCGCCGTCGATATTGGCCGCCACGACCTGCGTGGAATTAAGGCCGTTCGCCGCCAGTGCTGATGCTGCCTGCGGTGATGCGTCGATCGAACTTTGCAGGATACGCAAATCCTCGGCGCTGGTCTGGGTGACCACAGCCTCCGCCTGTGCCTTGATTTCAGGAGGCAGATCCTCCATCGCCACGATCGTCACAGCGGTGAAATTCTGGGCGGAGAAGGCTTGGTCCGGTGTAGCCTGGTCGGGCGTGGCCCCTTCGGGCGTGGCTTGCTCGGGCAGGGTTTGCGGGGCCGTCGGCGGGACAGGGGCAAGCTCTGGTCCCACGGATTGCGCGTAGACCGGCGAGGCAAGGGCCAGTGCCGAAAGTGTGGCAATTGTCGTCGATAGGCGCATGACCTTTCCTTCCGTTTTGCTCAGGGGATGATCATTTCGGTGACGACACAACCATCGTGCCGAAATATGGTTCCGTCACGGAGATGGCCGTCTTGCCGAAAAGCCGTGATTGTCGCGGAAGCAGAGCGCGAAATCCGGCGTTGGCTGTCTCAGGCGGCGGCGTGGCTGCGATGCGGCTGCGGCCAGCGCTGCAATGCTTCGCGGCCCAGATCGGTCAATTCGTAGACCCCGCGGTCGGCGCGCGCGAACCAGCGATACACGTTGTGCAGCAGGATCTTGGGCGCGTTCGGCAGGTTGGGCTTCAAGTCACGCGGCCGTTGTGGGCCATCGGCGAGTGCTGCGGCGCACGCGAGCGCCTGCTGGCGATAGGCGGTCATGATCGGCGCACGCGAGCCGCCGCCGGCGACAGGATCGCCCTGCCGGCGCCGATGTTCGTCGACCAGCTTCGAGCGACGCCGGGGATCCCGACGCGGAGCCAATGCCGTCGGGCTGAGCAGCACCTGAACCTCGCCGTTCGCGTGCACGCCAAGCAGGCCAAAGCCGAGGCGACGGCAGAGATTCCGGTACCTCACATCGCTCTCACGGCCCTTGCCGCGGACCGACATGCGGGCTGCGAGCCAGACCTCGTCGCTCGCCGCCATACGGTCGACGCCCTGGAGCACGAGCTCGAGATTGAACTTCAGTTTCAGCTCGCAGATGACGACGATCGGTGGAGAGTCGGCGCTCAGCGCCAGCAGATCGCAGCCGCCGATCTCGCCCTTGACCATAAATCCCAAGCCTTCGAGGAAGGTCTTGACCGGGCTGTAGAGTGAGGTCTCGAGCATTGGCCTTCGTCCGTTGCGAATCATCCTGCCCTATTGGCGGTTCAGCGCGATGATCGCTCTTTGCCGTTGAACAGGAGGTAAACGACGGCCAAACCTAAGCGATTGCTGCGGCTCGCCGGTGGGGCAGAGCCGCGCCACGGGCGCTTGCCAATTTGGTATGCTGGTATAATATGTACCTGAGATAGCGTGCTCCACGTAGCTGCGCTGTGCTCGACATGACAGACTGAGCCGATCGTGTTTTTGGGAGGAATACCATGAGATTTGCAACTGTGGCGGCGCTTGCCGGCGCCGCGCTGGCCAGCGCGGCGGTGCTGCCGGCAATGGCGTCTCCGGACGCGCCGGTCATCGCGCTCGCCAACGCCTATTACGGCAACACCTGGCGCCACCAGATGGTCGAGGCTTTCGAAGCCTCGGCCAAGGAGGCGAAGGCGGCCGGTCAGATCGCCGACTACATCATCATGAATGGCGACGGCTCCGTGGCGCAGCAAAACAGCCAGATCGCCGAGCTGATCCTCAAGAAGGTCGATGTGCTGGCCGTCGACGCAGCCTCGGAAACCGCAGTCAACGGCGTCATCCAGAAGGCCTGCGCCGCCGGCATTATCGTCATTTCCTTCGATTCGGTCGCGTCGGCGCCCTGCAACTACCAGCTCAATTTCGACTTCAAGGGCTACAAGGCAGCCCAGGCCGAGGCCGTCATCAAGATGCTCGGCGGCAAGGGCAACATCCTGCAGGTACGTGGCGTGAAAGGCTCCGCGCCGGATAACGACATGTACAATTCGCAGCAGTCGGTGCTGGCGAAATACCCCGAAATCAAGGTGCTTGCGACGGTCTACGGCCAAGCGACCGCCTCGGTCGCGCAAGCGGCGATCGCCAACGTGCTGCCCAGCCTGCCGCATGTCGACGCGGTGCTGGCACAAGGCGGCAGCGACGACGTCGGCATCGCCCAGGCCTTCGTCCAGTATGGCGGCGAATATGAAGGCAAGATGCCGATCATCGAGGGCGGCGGCGGCACCGACTTCGTCAAATGGTGGGCCGAAGAAAACGCCAAGAACGGCTACAAGACCGTCTCGATGAACACCACGCCGGGCATTGGCGGCGCAGCGTTCTGGCTCGGCCTGTCGCTTCTGAAGGGAGCCGAAGCGCCCAAGCTGATGATCATGCCGGTGGCGACGGTCGACGCCGGCAACCTCAAGGACTACGCGAAGCTGCCGGGCGGCCAGATCATCAGCCCGAGCTATTCGCTGGACTGGGTCAAGGAAAATCTCCTGACCAAGAAATGAGGCGGCCACGCTTCACTTCGGCCGGGCGCCGCCTCGACGGATCACGCCCGGCAACCGCTATCGAAGAAACAGAGACGAGAATGTCCCATCTTGCCCTTGCCGACCCGGGAGATGCCGCGTTTGCGGGGCAGGTGATGCCTGTCCGGCAAAGCGTGGTTTCGCTCAGGCAGATAAGCAAGAGCTTCGGACCGACACTCGCAAATGCGGACATCGATCTCTCCGTCTCGGCCGGGGACGTGATCGGGCTGGTCGGCGGTAACGGTGCTGGAAAATCGACGCTGATGCGCATCCTGTGCGGTGCCATGTGGCCGACGCTGGGCTCGATCTCGTTCGGCGGCGAAGTGGTGAGTTTCAGCGACTACGACACGGGAGAGGCGCAAAAGCGTGGCATCCGCATGGTGCACCAGGAACTGTCGCTGTGCGCCAACCTGTCTGTCGCCGAGAACTTCTTCCTGGAAACACCTGCGGATGCGGCGAGCCGGCCTGGCTGGAGAACGCTTTACAAGGCTCGGGCCCGTTCGGCGCTCGACGCGGTCTTTCCAGGGAACGGCATCGATGCAGATGCCGAAATCGGCCATCTCTCCATTGCCGAACGGCAAATGGTGGAGATTGCGCGCGCGGCGGCAACGCCCGGCGTGAGGCTCATTGTCCTCGACGAGCCGACATCTTCCCTCGACCTCGATCGTTCGAGGCAGCTCAGGGCTTTCATCCGTGAGCGAGCGAAATCGGGGTTGGCGTTCATCTTCATCAGCCACAAGCTTCAGGAAATCATCGACATCGCCACGCAGATCGTGGTGCTGCGCAACGGCCGCACTGCTTGGCATGGCCCTGTCGCGGATGCGTCGATCGGAAAGCTGGTGCAGCTTATGGGCGGCGACGCCAATCCGGTCCATCAGCACGCCGTCGCAGCCGCTTCCAGCGCGGATGTGCTGGTGCAACTCTCCGGTACGCTGACGTCCGAACTTGGCCGCGACATCGACATTGTTCGCGGCGAGATCGTCGGCCTGGCCGGTCTCGAGGGCAGCGGCCAGAAGGAGCTGCTGCACGCGATCTTCAAACCGGATCGCAAACAGGGCGCGGCAGTCATAAGACATGCCGACGCCGGTTTCATAGCAGGAGACCGCCAGAAGGAAGGCGTGTTTCCCTTGTGGAGCGTGCTGTCGAACATCAGCATCGGCGCCCTTGCCCGCCGCCCGGTGTTGGGCCTTGTTTCCGATCGCGTCAACCACGATGCGGCCGTTAGCGCAGCCGGCCGGCTGCGGCTCGATGACAGACGTTTCAATTCGAACATCACGGAGCTAAGCGGCGGCAATCAGCAAAAGGCGCTGGTTGCGCGGGCACTGGTCGCCGAGACGCCGATCATCCTTCTCGATGACCCGACGCGCGGCGTCGATATCGCCACCAAGCAAGATTTCTACCGGCTCTGTAACGAGATTGCGCGCAGCGGACGGACGCTGGTCTGGCACACGACTGAGGACGCCGAACTGCTGGCCTGCGATCGCGTGCTGGTCTTTGCCTGCGGACGGATCGTTCGGGAGCTGGCCGGCGATGCGATCACCGAGAAAGCCATCGTCGGCGCGTCCTTCGCCCAGCCAGCGGACCGGCTCGCCGGCACTCTCCGAGGGGATGGGCCTGCGGCCAGATTTGCCCGGCGGCTGATGAATGCGGCGCCTTTTATCGGCCTTGCCGTCGTGCTGGCCGTCATGATCTGGGCCAATCCGGCGGTCGCCTCGGTTTTCGGCCTAGACCTGCTTCTGTTGCCGGCGCTGTCGCTGGTGCTGGTGACGGCGGCGCAGATGTTCGTTGTCGGAGGCAGCGAAATCGACCTCGGCGTCGGTGCCTTCGCCGGCCTTGTCAGCGTGCTCAGCGCCACGCTGCTCTATGACCGGCCATGGCTTGGCGCCCTGGCGCTGATGGCGGCAGTCGCCGCCTATGCCGGACTTGGCGGCTTGATCCAGGCGCGAAAGATTCCGGCGATCGTCGTTACGCTCGGCGCATCGTTCATCTGGATGGGCCTTGGCTATTCGCTGCAGCCGACGCCCGGCGGCGCCAGTCCCGAATGGCTGTCGGCCCTCGTCAACTGGTCACTGGGGTCCGTGCCAACATCCATCATCCTCATCGGCATCGTTGCGCTGATCGCGTTCGTTATTGACCGATTGCCGCTCGGCGTGGTGCTGCGCGGCTTCGGCAACAATCCGACCGCCATGATTCGCTCCGGCTGGTCGCCGACGTGCTATGCTTTGGTGCGCTATCTGGTGTCGGGGCTGTTCGCCGCAGCCGCCGGCCTGTCGCTGACCGCGATCAACACGGCGAGCGACATCAATTCCGGCAACTCGTTCACGCTGCTCAGCGTCGCGGCCGTGGTCATGGGCGGCTGTGCCTTGCTGGGTGGTGTCATCTCGCCGCTCGGTGCCGTTGTCAGTGCCGTCACCCTGTCGCTGATCGGGGCGCTGCTCGGCACGCTGAACGTCAGCAGCGATTTCAATGCCGCGACGCAAGGACTGATCCTCATAGCACTGCTGACGCTGCGCAGCCTGACGGCCGACCGCAGGAGCGAACAATGAATGCGCTGAACGCGTTCAGCATCTGGGCGCAGAGGAACCGCTGGATCTGGTCGGCGATTGGCGTGCTTTTGTTGTGGCTCGTACTGTCGGCGGTCACCAACCGGTTCAGCCTGTTCAGCCTGTCGGGCATCCTGCTTTCGGCCTCCTTCCTGACGGTCGCCGGTATCGGCCAGATGTTCGTGGTGACGACCGGGCGCGGCAATATCGATCTGTCGGTCGCCTCGGTGATTACGCTCAGCGCCTTCGTCGCGCTGCTCACCATCAAAGGCCAGGACGCCAATCTTGCCATTGGCGTCCTTGTCGCAATCGTGCTTGGCCTCGCGGTCGGTGCGCTCAACGCGCTGCTCGTCGTCAGGCTGGGCATACCAGCGATCATCGCCACACTGGCGACCGGCTATGTGCTGGCGACAGCGACGCTGCTGTCCAACCGGGCGATAACAGGATTCGCCGTCAGCCCGACGCTCAAACATCTGGCCACGGGCCGCGTCGCGGGCGTGCCGATCATGACCGTCATCGCAATCCTGGGGGTGGCGGCCGCGTCCTTCGTGCTGCGCTACACGGTGTTCGGGCAGCTGTTGTCGGCGGTCGGCCAGAACCGGACCGCGGCGCGGCTGGCGGCCATCCGCAACGGTCCGGTGATCGCATCGGCGTTCATCATCTCATCGGTGCTGGCGGCGCTCGATGGCCTGCTGCTCGGGGCCTATATCGGCGGCGCCTTCCTCGAGATGGGCCAGCCTTATCTGCTGCAGTCGATCGCCGCGGTGGTGCTGGGCGGGACGCTCATCTTCGGCGGCTCGGCGACCGCGATCGGCACCCTGTTTGCCAGCATTCTTCTGATCCTGATCGTCACCACCATGCAGATCATCGGCCTGCCTCCCGGTGCCCAGGACATCGTCCAGGGCATCGTCGTCATCTTCGTGCTCGCCCTTGCCGGGCGGCAGGCGTTGGCGAGGCGACCCTCCGTCGAACCCGCAAGCAACGACGACGGAGCGCTGGCCAGGGATGGGCCAAGCTGAGCGGCGGCTCCCGCCTGTCTAATCCGCCAACCGGCGGCAGTGTGCATACAAGGTCAATAGGATGACGATCGGCAGAGCCGTCGTTGGAAATCAGGAGTAACGGACAATGACAACGATTGCGCTGTTTGGTGCCGGCGGCAAAATGGGTTACCGCCTGTCGACCAATTTTCGCGGATCTCCCTATACGATACGCCATGTCGAGGTCAGCGACGCCGGTCGCGAGCGGCTGAAATCGGATCTCGGCATCGACGCGGTCAGTGCCGATGAGGCGCTTGATGGCGCCGATGTGGTGATCCTGGCGGTGCCGGACACGCATATCGGCAAGGTCGCGGCGAGCATCGAGAGCAAGCTTGCCGCCGGCACCATGGTCGTCGTGCTCGACGCCGCAGCACCTTTCGCCGGCCACCTGCCGAAGCGGCCGGACCTGACCTATTTCGTCACCCACCCGTGCCATCCGCCGATCTTCAACGACGAGACCGACATGGCGGCCAAGAAGGACTATTTCGGCGGCGTCAAGGCCAAGCAACACATGGTCAGCGCCTTGATGCAGGGACCCGAGGAAGATTTCGCCAAGGGTGAAGCAATCGCCAAGATCATCTGGGCCCCGGTCATGCGCTCGCATCGCGTCACGGTCGATCAGATGGCACTGCTCGAGCCCGGCCTTTCGGAAACGGTATGCGCTTCACTGCTCGTCGTTATGAAAGAGGCCGTCGACGAAGTCGTGGCGCGCGGGGTCGACAGGCAGGCGGCGCTCGACTTCCTGCTTGGCCATATGAACGTGCTTGGCGCCGTCATCTTCGGCGAGACCAAAGGCGTGTTCTCCGACGCCTGCAACAAGGCGATAGAGTTCGGCAAGCCGGTGCTGATGCGCGATGACTGGAAGCGGGTGTTCGAGCCGGAGGAGATTGCTGCGAGCATTCAGCGCATCACTTGAGGGTGCCGACGCGTCTTCCGGGACATGTCACCTGAAATTGTCATTGACTCATCATACCAGTTGGCTTAGCTGTTCGATGGCTCGGACCATCAAGCTTCGCAGCAAGCTCAGGGCCTGGACGAGTGGAGGATAGCGGGGAAGCGATCCGTCGAGGTGAAGCCGGCAAAAGGCTTATGAATCTGACGCGATCCGCGATCTGCGCTGGCCAACGAATTGAATGCATACAGCCTTGGGATCAAGGCACGGGTTTTCAACGGGAGGAATACATGAAACTGACACGCAGAATGACGCTTGCGGCTTTTGCCGGCATGCTGGCGCTTGGCACCGCCGCACCCGCCTACGCGGCGGATCTGATCGCCATCATCACGCCCTCGCACGACAATCCGTTCTTCAAGGCGGAAGCCGTCGGTGCGGAAGCCAAGGCCAAGGAACTCGGTTACGAAGCGCTGGTGCTCGTCCATGACGACGACGCCAACAAGCAGTCCGAGCTGATCGACACGGCGATCGGCCGCGGCGCCAAGGCGATCATCCTTGACAATGCCGGCGCCGACGCCACCGTCGCTGCCGTGCAGAAGGCCAAGGATGCGGGTGTTCCCTCATTCCTGATCGATCGCGAGATCAATGCCACCGGCGTCGCCGTGGCGCAGATCGTCTCCAACAATTATCAGGGCGCCCAGCTCGGCGCGCAAGAATTCGTCAAGCTGATGGGCGAGAAGGGCAATTTCGTCGAGCTCGTCGGCAAGGAATCCGACACCAATGCCGGCATCCGCTCCAAGGGTTACCACGACGTCATCGACGACTATCCGGACCTGAAGATGGTGGCGCAGCAGTCGGCCAATTGGAGCCAGACCGAGGCCTACTCCAAGATGGAATCGATCCTCCAGGCCAATCCGGACATCAAGGGCGTGATCTCCGGCAACGACACGATGGCGATGGGCGCCTATGCAGCACTTGCCGCTGCCGGTCGCAAGGACGTCATCGTCGTCGGCTTCGACGGGTCGAACGACGTGCGCGACTCGATCACCTCCGGCGGCATCAAGGCGACGGTCCTGCAGCCGGCCTTCGCGCAGGCGCAGATGGCGGTCGAGCAGGCCAACGACTTCATCAAGAACAAGAAGTCTCCACCTGAGGAAAAGCAGCTGATGGACTGCGTCCTGGTCAATGGCGACAATGCCGCCAAGCTGGAGACGTTCGCGCTCACCAACTGAGCCGGCGTAACATCAAGCAGCAAGGGACGAGCCTTCGGTTCGTCCCTTGCTTCCATTTCCCTGGGTGCTCCTGACCGCCATGCCGAACGAGCCGACATGTTCAACAAGCTGACCCGGCCGATCCTTGTCGCGTCGTTCCTTGCAGCAATAGTCAGCCTGACCGCCTGCAAGATCCTGCCGACGCCGTCAGGCGATACCAGCGGCAATGCCACGGGCTTCAATCCCGACAAGATGGTCGAGGACATCTGGGCGGCGAAAGTGATACCCTATCTGCAGCAGAAGGCCGGGCCGTTTCCCGAGGTTCATGCTTTGGCGAAGACCGATCCCGCCGCTGCCGGTGCCAAATACGGCAATCCGAATAAGCAGGCGAATTCGCCATGGACCTTCGCCGTCCGGCTCGAGGGCAAGGTCGTTGCAGCCAATACACAGTCACGCGCGGCGACGATGGACGTCGATGCCGACGGCGACGGCAAGGCGGATGCGCGGGTGCAGATCGGCCCCGCCATGCGTGGGACCGCGCTGCGCGACAGCCTCGACTTCATTCAATTCAACGATTTCACCAACCAGATCGACTTCGCCCAATTCGGCAAGGCCTTCAACGCCTACGCGGACAAGACCGTGCTTTCCAAGCTGCCGCGCGAGGCACTCGAGGGCCGAAGCGTCAAGATCCTCGGCGCCTATACGCCAGGCAGTGGCCAGGACCTGCCGCTGGTGACGCCGGCGGAGGCAGAGATCGGGCCGAAGCCATGACCGGCGATCAAGACGTCATCCTGAAGCTGGAGGATGTCTCGAAAGTGTATTCGGGCACCGTCGCGGTCAAACGTGCGAATTTTGAGGTGCGCAAGGGCGCGGTCAACGTGCTGGTCGGCGAAAACGGAGCCGGCAAATCGACGCTGATGAAGATCATCGCCGGTGTCGAGCAGCCGACCCTCGGGCGCATTCTGCTGGACGGTGAAGAGGTCTCCTTCTCCTCATCCGGGGACGCGGTGAACCGCGGCATCGGCATGGTGTTCCAGGAGCTCAACCTGTTCGGCAACCTGACTGTCGCCGAAAACATTTTCGCGACCCGCGAAATCACCAACCGCTTCCGCAAGATCGACCGCCGGGAGCAGGAGCGCCGCGCGGCGGAATTCCTGGAACGCCTGGAAGCCGGCATCCGGCCGGACATGCTGGTCGAGGATCTGCGCATCGGCCAGCAGCAGCTGGTCGAGATCGCCAAAGCGGTTTCGCTCGATGCGCGCATCCTGATCATGGATGAACCGACCTCGGCGCTCAGCGCGGCGGAGGTCGAGATCCTGTTCAAGGTGATTGCCGACCTCAAGGCGCGCGGCGTCGCAATCGTCTACATCTCGCACCGGCTCGAGGAACTGATCCGCATCGGCGACACCATCACCGTGCTGCGCGATGGGCGTATCACCGGCCAGGCGGAGATGAAAGACGTCAACACGCAGTGGATCGTGCGGCAGATGATCGGCTCCGACGCCAAGGACTTCGCCAAAGCCGATGGCCATGTGCCGGGCGAAGAGATATTCCGCGCCGAGGACATTTGCCTGCCGCGCGCCACCGGCGGACTTGCGGTCGACCATGTCTCGCTTTCGCTGCGCGCCGGCGAGATTCTCGGCATCTACGGCCTGATGGGAGCCGGACGCAGCGAGCTGTTCGACTGCATCATGGGCCGCCACGGCCATTCGACCGGAACGATATTCATCACCGGCAAGAAGGTGCACGAGCGGGACACGACGCGGCGCATCCGGCGCGGCCTGGCGCTGATCCCCGAAGACCGCCAGCGCGAAGGGCTGGTGTCGATCCTCTCCGTCGCCAGCAATCTGACGCTGGCAAGCCTGTCCCGGTTCGTGCGTCTATTCCACATTCGCGGTGCCGCCGAAAGACAGGCGGTGGCCCAGACGGTACGCGAACTGGCGATCAAGGTCGCCGACCCGGCGCAGGAAGTCTCGTCGCTATCGGGCGGCAACCAGCAGAAGGTGGTCATCGGCAAGGCGCTGCTCACCGGGCCGAAGGTGCTGCTGATGGATGAGCCCAGCCGTGGCATCGACGTCGGCGCCAAGGCCGACGTTTTCCGCACCATGCGCAAGCTGTCGCGCGACGGCTTGGGGATCCTGTTTGCCACCTCGGATCTTGATGAGGTGATGGCGTTGTCCGACCGGATCGCGGTGATGAGCAATGGAAAATTGACCGGCATGTTCGATCGCGCCGAGGCGACTGAGGCGGCCCTTGTCGCTGCCTCGGCGCTCGGCCACGGACCGGTCCCGCATGGAGAGCAAGGCGCATGACTGACATTCCGGCCAAGGCGGCGGTCACCCCCATGTCGAGCGGCTCGGTCCTGTTGACGCTGATGAAGGCGAGGACGTTCATCGCGCTGATCGCGGTGCTGTTATTCTTCTCGATCGCTGCACCCAATTTTCTGTCGGCCGCCAACCTTATCCTGATGTCGAAGCACGTTGCGCTGAATGCATTTCTGGCAATGGGCATGACCTTCGTCATCATCACCGGCGGCATCGACCTGTCGGTCGGCTCGATCGTTGGGCTGTGCGGCATGGTGGCCGGCTATCTCGTGCTGAACGGCATCGACCTGCAGGTCGGCTATACCATCTATTTCAACGTCTTCGAGATCGCGCTGATCACGCTTGCCGTCGGCATATTGATCGGCGCCGTCAACGGCTTGCTGATCACCAGGCTTAACGTTGCGCCGTTCATCGCCACGCTCGGCGTGCTCTATGTCGCGCGCGGCCTGGCGCTGCTGTCGTCGGACGGGCGCACCTTCCCCAATCTCATTGGCAAGCCGGAGCTCGGCACCACCGGATTCGGCTTTCTCGGCGCCGGCCGGTTGCTCGGCCTGCCGGTCGCATTGTGGATTTTGCTCGTTGTTGCGCTAGGGGCGGCCTATCTCGCCAAATACACCCCGCTCGGCCGTCACATCTTCGCGGTCGGCGGCAACGAACGGGCGGCGCGAATTTCGGGCGTCCGCGTCAACATGGTGAAGATGTTCGTCTACATGTTCTCTGGCTTCTGCGCCGCGATCGTCGGGCTGATCATCTCGTCCGAGCTGATGGCGTCGCATCCGGCGACCGGCGAGAGCTTCGAGCTGAACGCCATTGCCGCGGCGGTGCTCGGCGGCACCTCGATGTCGGGCGGCCGCGGCACGATCGGCGGCACCATTGTCGGTGCCTTCGTCATCGGCATCCTTTCCGACGGGCTGGTGATGATGGGGGTGAGCTCGTTCTGGCAGATGGTGATCAAGGGCCTCGTTATCATCGTCGCCGTCGTCGTCGACCAGGCGCAACGCCGACTGCAGAGCCGTGTCACGCTGATGCAGATGGCAAAGGCAGGCTGACCGTGGCGGAGCTGCGTGGAGCGCTGATCGGCTGCGGCTTCTTCGCCGTCAATCAGATGCATGCCTGGGGCGACATAGAGGGAGCCTCGATCGCCGCCATCTGCGACCGCGATCCGGACCGGCTGCGGATCGTCGGCGACCAGTTCGGGGTCGCGCGGCGCTATACCGACGCGGCTGCTTTGTTTGCCGGCGAAAGGCTGGATTTCGTCGACATCGCCACCACCGCACCAAGCCACAGAACGCTCGTGGAGATGGCGGCGCAGCACGGCGTGCCGGTAATCTGCCAAAAACCGTTCGCGCCGACGCTTGCCGACGCCAAGGCGATGGTGAAGGCATGCGCCGACGCCGGCGTGCCGTTGATGGTGCATGAGAATTTTCGTTGGCAGTCGCCGATCCAGGCGGTGCGCGCCGTGCTCGACAGCGGCGAAATCGGCACGCCCTTCTTCGGACGGATTTCGTTCCGCTCTGCCTATGACGTGTTTTCGGGCCAGCCCTATCTGGCGACCGGAAGGCGCTTCATCATCGAGGATCTCGGCATCCACATCCTCGACATCGCCCGCTTTCTGCTGGGCGACGTCTCGACGGTCACTGCGCGAACGGCGCGCATCAATCCCAATATCGCCGGTGAGGACGTCGCGACGATGCTGATGGACCATGCGAGCGGCGCGACCTCCGTGGTCGACTGCAGCTACGCGAGCAAGCTCGCGACAGAGCCGTTTCCGGAGACGCTGATCGAGATCGACGGCAGCGATGGCACGATCCGGCTGGCGCAAGGCTACCAGCTCGCCGTCACCGGCAGGAGCGGGACAGTCGTCAGCGACGTCTCGCCACCGCTGCTGGCCTGGGCATCGCGACCATGGCACAACATCCAGGAAAGCGTCGTCGCAATCCAGCGGCATTGGGTCGATTGCTTGACCAACGGAACCGAGCCCGCGACCTCGGGCGCGGACAATCTCAAGACATTGGCGCTGGTAGAGGCGGCGTATGCCGGCGCCGCAAGCCGGGAGCCGGTGCAACTCGACGCCTTGCTGAAATGACAGCCGACGCCTTCCTCCTCTATGGCACACGTGCCGTTGAAGCCGAACCGGTCAGGCTGCGCGCCGGCGCGCTGACGGCGGACTTCGTCAACGGCAATCTGCGCACCATTCGGCATGGCGGCACCGAAGTTCTGCGCGCCATCGCCTACATCGTCAGGGATCGCGACTGGGGCACCTACGAGCCGACACTGGCCGACCTTACCATCGAGCAGGATGCCGAGGCTTTTTCCGTCAGCTATTCGGCAAGTTGCCAAGCACCGGACGGCAGCCGGCTTGGCTTCCGCGCGACCATCAAGGGCTCCGCCGATGGCCAGTTGGTCTTCGACGTGAGCGCTCTTCCCGACAGCGATTTCGAAACCAATCGCTGTGGCTTCTGCATTCTGCATCCGATAGCCGGCCTGGCCGGCAGCCCGGTCACGATCGAGCATACCGACGGCAGTGTGAACGCGACGCGGCTTCCGGAGCTGATCGATCCCTGGCAACCTTTCAAGGCTTTACGGGCGATCACCCATGAGGTCCGGCCGGGCGTCACCGCCGAATGCCGGACGGAAGGCGACACGTTCGAGATGGAGGACCAGCGCAACTGGTCGGATGCGTCGTACAAGACCTATGTCCGGCCGCTCGCGCTGCCATGGCCCTATGTGCTGCCTGCCGGCAAGACCTTCCGCCAGACCATCAGCTTGCGGATAGAGGGTCGCGGGAAAGTGCCAGCTGCTGCGGCAACCGCCGAACCAATTCGCGTCACGCTCGGCCAAGCCGGACCGGCGCTGCCGGATATCGGCGTGATCATCTATCCGGATGAGGTCGAGGCCGCGCTGGGCAAGCTGCCGATGCTGTCCGAGCTTGGTCCGCAGCAATTGATGTTCCACTACGACCCGACGCGTGGCCATGGGCTCGACGCCTTGAGGGCTTACGCCCAGCTCGCCGCCGCCTATCCGGTCCGGACAACGCTCGAATGTGTCATTGCCTGCGATGGCGATCTCGACGCCGAGCTCTCAGGCGCCGCCGACGGGGTGCGCAAGGCCGGTCTCAAGCTCTCGGCCATTGCCGTCTCGCCCTCGGTCGACCGGCAGTCGACGCCGCCGGGCAGCGCATGGCCGCAATGCCCGCCGCTCGAAGACGTTTATGCCGCGGCGCGGCGTGCCTTTCCCGACATCCGCCTCGGCGGCGGCATGGTCAGCTATTTCACCGAGCTCAACCGCAAGCGCGTTCCTGCGGACCTCCTCGATTTCGTCACCCACTGTACATGCCCGATCGTGCACGCCGCCGACGATCTCAGCGTCATGCAATCGCTGGAGGCGCTGCCTTTCATCACAGCCTCGGTGAGGGCGATCTTCGGGCCAAAACCCTATCGGATCGGGCCGTCGACCATTGCCATGCGCCAGAATCCCTATGGCGGTGCGACCAAGGCCAATCCCGACAGTCAGCGCATCGCCATGGCCGACCGCGATCCTCGCCATGCCGGGCTGTTCGGAGCCGCATGGACGATCGGCTACGCCGCCAGCGTCGCTCCGGCGGGGCTCGAAATGCTCACGCTCTGCAGCTTCACCGGGCCGTTCGGCGTGTTGGCCTCGTCGGGTGAACCGGTCGAGGAAGGTACAGCTCGGCTGATTTTCCACGCGGTGAAAGGACTTTGCGAGTTGGCCGGCCATGCGCATGTGGCGGCGACAACGACCGATGAGACGCGGGTGCTGGCAGTGGCCGGCCGCTCCCAGACAGGCAAGATCATCATCTGGCTGGCGAACCTTACCCCTGATGACGTTCCGGTCGATGTTTCCGGGCTCGGCTCCGATCAGGGTCCTCTGAAGCTCTGGGATGGACGAATGTCACGCCAGATTCAGCGAGACACGTCGGGCCGCGACCGTCTTGCGATGACGCCCTACGCAATCGTCCGGATCGGCTGAAGTCATTTGCCAGGGTTCATGAGTCGCCGCAGTTCCGCAGCGGTTGCCCGTAGCCGCAGCACTTCCGCTGCCGACTTGTCACCGGATTTGCTTTCGAAACTCGCCTGGTGCCATTCCAGTGGTCTTGGAAAAAAGACGGCTGAACGAAGCGACGTCCTGATATCCCACCCGATAGCAAATTTCTGAAACGCTCAGTTTCGTTTCCTCAAGCATCGATTTTGCCAACTCCAGCCGCCTTTCCTGGATCCATTTTCCCGGCGTTGTCTGGAGCTCGTCGAAAAATCTGCGAGACAGGGTTCGCGAAGACATCGCCAATTCGGTTGCGAGAAATTTCAAATCGATTTCTGGCATCTTGTCTTTCGAGAGCTCGCGCAGCTTGTTCTCGAATGGGCTGGCCTCGTTCGAAATTTCGTCGAGAGGAAATTCGTAGGGACTCTGGAATTTGCGCGGCGGAGGAAGAACTAGAAGTTTTCGAATGATCCGCTCCTCCTTTGAGAAGCCCAGATCGATCAGCAAAGCCCTGGCGAGTTCGAGTCCGGAAAACCCGCCTCCGCATGTGTAAAGGCGGTCCTGGCGAATGATCAGGCGGGAAGAGTCCCATCGCACTTGCGGAAACCGGCGGCTTGCCTCGGTTTTCAGCCACCAGGATATCGTCGCGCGTTTGCCGTCCAATAATCCCGAATTGGCGAGCAGATAACATGCGCCGCAATGTGCGGCGATGATTGCGTCCTGCTGCTGCGCGAGCGCTATTAGCGGTTTTGAATGTTCACTCTCCTCGTCGAGCGAGCGCAGAAGCTCCGGAATCTCGACACCCGGCATCGCAATGAGAATCAGGACATCCATTTTTCGGGATGGTTGAGCCTTTGTCGGGAAGGAAATTCCGGTGCTTGATGTTGACGGCGCGCCCCTTGAAACGAACTCACATGAAAGAACCTGTGAACGGCAGACGTCATTCACAAGCTGAAACATTTCCACGAGCGTGGAGACGACGGCCGAATAGAAATTCGACGGCAGCCAGATCACAACGTGGAGGCTCCTGACAGCCATTGCGGTACTCCCGGTGTCGTTCTCGTCGGATGGCAAGTCTAGCATAGTCTTTGTCAAAATTGCCAATTCCAGAAAAAGCGCGGCGCCTCCAGGATGGCCGTATACGGGCTTGCTGACGGCGGCATCGCCTTTACGACGCTGTTCGTAGCTGCCGCTTCCGGAGTGGCGCCGACGCCTTGTTCGTGGGGCGCTGGCGTCGACCTCCCTGCAGATCGGCGCTGCATTGGGTCTCGCCGCCATTCTTGCGGTGGCCAAAGTCGGTTTGGGTGGGGTCGGTTTGGGCGGGCAGGCCGGCGTCGCACCGGATGTCGTCAACGGGCTGCGCGTCGCCGGTTGGTTCGCGGCGGCGGCGGCTCTCCTCGGGGCGGTTCTTGCGCTGACGCTGAAGCAGCGGAATACGGTGTTGCCTCGGGATGTTGCCGCTTGCCCCGAAGCTGCATCCTAATCTTTGGTCAGTCAGAAAAACCGATGAACAGGGTCCCGGCCGCTAAGCCGGTCGGGACTGCGCTTCTTTTTCAGTTGCCGGAATTCATCACGTAAAGCGCACGCGAGCGTTCGAGGTGCTTGATCATCGCCTTCTCGGCGCCATCCGCATCCTTGGCTTCGATGCGTCCGATGATCTCTTCGTGCTCGGTCAGCGTGAACTTTTCCTTGCCGGTCCAGATCAGCATTTCGGTGTGGTACTCCTTTAGCCAGCCAAGCATTGCCTCGCTGACCGCGACATAGATCGGGTTGCCGGATATTGCCGCGATCTGGGTGTGGAACTTCATGTCGGCGGATATGAAGGCTTCCGAGTCGCCGCGAAAGCTGCGCTGCTCGGCGACGGTTGCCCGCAGCCGCTGCACATCCTCGGCGGTGGCCTTTTCAGCGGCTTCCTTGACCATGCCGCGCTCGAAGAAGATACGCGCGTTCTTGAGGTGCTCCAGCGTGTCCTTCGATGACGACAGGATGATCTTGGCCGCGCCGTCGACCTGCTTGATGATCGACTTGGCGGTCAGCTGCAGCACCTTGGCCCGCTCGCCATGCGAGATCGCGACCAGCCCCATATTGCTCAACGCCTGCATCGCCTCGCGGATGGCCGGCCTGCCGACCTCGAAGCGCTCCATCAATTCGCGCTCCGACGGCATGTCGTCGCCCGGCAGCAATTCGCCGCTGGTGATCAGGCGCTTCAGTCTCAAGAATACTTCGTCGGAAAGCTTGCGCCGGACGATCGGCTCCGAACGGTTCATCGTCGCGAATCACTCCTATGACCGGCCTCTATCTAGCATTTCCGCCGCGAATTCCGGTACGCCTGTCGCCCCCTCGCCCTTACCTGCCAGGCCGGATAGGGCTTGCAATGCTTATGTACTCATTATACCAGATTTCGAGGGCCAAGGAACCTTTTTCGAACTCACCCCGGCAGGCCGCGCGAATATGATTGTTCTTACTTATCGCATCGAAACGCCAGGCAATATCGAGGCGCTGGCGGCCAAGATCGCAAGCGACCAGTCGACCGGAACCTTCGTCGCGCTGGCCGGCGAGACCGAAGAGCTCAAGGCCAGGGTCGCGGCGCGCGTCCTAGCGATACGGCATCTGCCGGACGCGGACCGGCCGTCACTTCCAGAAGCAAGCAATGGCCCGTTCAAACGCGCCGACGTCGACATTGGCTTTCCGCAGGACGCCATCGGCACCGACCTGTCGGCGCTGATGACCATCGCCATCGGCGGCACCTTTTCGATCAAGGGCCTGTCCGGCATCCGTGTCGTCGACATGAAGCTACCCGAGGAGTACCGCAGCGCGCATCCAGGCCCGCAATTCGGCGTCACGGGCAGCCGCAGGCTGACCGGTGTCACCGATCGTCCGATTATCGGGACCATCGTCAAGCCGGCGCTGGGGCTCCGCCCGCACGAGACGGCCGCAATGGTGGAAGAGCTGATTGCCGCCGGCGTCGATTTCATCAAGGACGACGAGAAGCTGATGAGCCCGGCCTATTCGCCGCTGTCGGAGCGGGTGAAGGCAATCATGCCGCTGATCCTCGACCAGGAGCAGAAGACCGGCAAGAAGGTCATGTATGCCTTCGGCATCTCACATGCCGATCCCGACGAGATGATGCGCAACCACGATCTGGTGGTAAAGGCCGGCGGCAATTGCGCGGTGGTCAACATCAATTCCGTGGGCTTCGGCGGCATGGCCTTTCTAAGAAAACGCTCGAAGCTGGTGCTCCACGCCCACCGCAATGGCTGGGACATTCTCACCCGCCATCCCGGCCTCGGCATGGATTTCAAGGTCTGGCAGCAGTTCTGGCGGCTGCTCGGCGTCGACCAGTTCCAGATCAACGGCATCGCCTCGAAATACTGGGAACCGGACTGGTCCTTCGTCGAATCGTTCAAGGCGGTGACCACGCCGATCTTTTCGCCGGCCGATTGCGCATTGCCGGTCGCCGGCTCCGGCCAGTGGGGCGGGCAAGCGCCTGAAACCTTCCAGCGGACCGGCCGGACGGTCGATCTTCTCTATCTCTGCGGCGGCGGCATCGTCAGCCACCCGGACGGGCCGGGCGCCGGCGTCCGCGCCGTGCAGCAAGCCTGGCAGGCGGCGGTCCAAGACATTCCGTTGGCGGATTATGCCTTGAGCCATGTCGAGCTGGCGCAGTCGATCGAGAAGTTCGGCGACGGCAAGGCGGCCTGACGCCATGCAGAGCCTGCTTCTGAGCTATTATGGCGACGACCTCACCGGCTCGACCGACGTGATGGAGGCGCTCGAGCTCGGCGGGGTGCCGACCGTGCTGTTCATGCGCCAGCCCGACGAGGCGCTGCTTTCGCAGTTTGCGCATTGCCGCGCCATCGGGCTGGCCGGCACCAGCAGAAGCGAGACGCCGCAGTGGATGGACACGCATCTGCGCAACGCCTTCGCCTGGCTGAAAACCCTTACCGCCGAGATCTGCCACTATAAGGTCTGCTCGACCTTCGATTCCAGCCCGGCGATCGGCAGCATCGGCAGGGCGATCGAGATCGGCCGCTCGGTTTTCCGGCAAGATAGCGTGCCGCTGGTCGTCGGCGCGCCGCAGCTCAAGCGCTACACCGCATTCGGCCATCTGTTCGCGGCCTATCGCGACAAATATTTCCGTATCGATCGCCATCCCGTGATGAGCCGTCATCCGACCACGCCGATGGATGAGTCCGATCTGCTGATCCATCTGTCGCGTCAGACAGACCTCGCCTCTGGGCTGGTCGACCTGGCGACGCTGCAAGCGGCGTCGCGGTCCGAAGCATTCGACCGGCTTGTGGAGAATGGCACAGACATCGTGCTTGTCGATGTCGACAGCCTGGAAACCCAGGCGCTTGCCGGCAAGGAGATATGGCGCGCTCGCAAGCCGGGCGGTTATTTCGTCGTCGGCTCTTCGGGCATCGAATATGCCTTGCTGGCTGAATGGGCATCGAACCGGATCGTGGATGCCAACCCCGCGTTTTCGCCGCCGGGCGCTGCCGACAGGATCGCCGTGGTCTCGGGGAGCTGCTCGCCGACGACGGAACGACAGATCCGGCATGCTCTGGCCGATGGCTTCGACGGGATCGAGCTCGACCCGGTCGAACTGGTTTCTGAGGCTTCCGACGACGCTATTGCGCGCGCGGTTGCAACCGGCCGCTCCAGTCTGGCAGCCGGGCGCAGCGTCATCCTCTACACCGCGCTCGGACCCGCGGCCGACCGCGGTGCTGAAATCGATCTCTGGGAAGGCGCCCGCCATAAGCTTGGCCGCGGCCTTGGCGAGCTTCTCCGCGAACTGACGCTCGAGCAGAGACTGCAGCGCGTGGTTATCGCCGGCGGCGACACGTCGAGCCATGCACTTGGCCAGATGGGCGTCGATGCGCTGACGGTGCGAATGCCGCTACCGGCATCGCCGGGCTCGCCGCTTTGTCTCGCGCATTCGCGCATAAAGGCGATTGACGGGCTGGAAATTGCCCTCAAAGGTGGGCAGGTCGGAACCGACCGCTATTTCTGCGCTATTCGCGATGGGGTCGGCGGTTGAGAGCATGGATCTAGGTAAGTCGTTTGGTCCTCAAATCGGAGCTCGGCAAAATCCATTAGCCGGCAAAGCAACCAGCAGCGGCGTGCTTGATCCGGGTCACCTCGTACGGGCCATCGCCCTGACTGGATGGCGCTGACGGGCATAGGCGACGCAGGCGTCCACCGTGCTGACACAGAGCGCATCGCGGTTGTTCGGCAGGTTGTTGTCGCCGGCGTAGGCGATCTCGGCAACATGGCCGTCAATCATTCGAATTTGCGTGTTGCAATAGCCGCCGGGGGCGACGTTGACGGAACCTCCGAGCGCCGGGACGGGGCCAATGGCCACGGTCGGAACCACAATGTTGAGATTGCCGCGTTGAACGACGCGCTGATAGGTCCAGATCTGGCCGGATCTGCCAACATCGGCGGTGGCGGTCGGAAAGCCGGCGCACATTCGAACGTCCGCTTCGCTGAGGCCGACCATCTCCTTGCGGGCGGCCGCCGCCGTGGCGTCTTCCTTCGCACTGCTCGACGTGTCGTCCGGCATGACGCAGGAGGACAGGATGGCGGCGCTTGCCGATAGAACGAGAAGGGCAAGCTTTCGGATGTGGAAAGATGTCATACCAACTTCGGATTGCACGGGAGCCCCAATGCCAACCTAGGAAGTGAGCCAATCGAGTCAACCGGCAGAAATTCACGAAGTCGTTGGCACGCTATGCCACCGCGTATCTGCTGCAAGGGGTTGACGCTGCCGCCGTGACCCTCGCGCCCTATCTTCCGCCTGGGCTTTCCCACCCCCGACCCCTTTTGTCAGATGTACTGGCGCACGGTGCTGTGACTTTGGTTCGGCCGACGGTGTGCTAGTTTCCAGCCAGTTGCTCCGGAGACGTCATGCCTATCAAGCTGCAAGAAATCGCCCTCGCTCTTCTGCTGTTGGTCGCCGGCGCTGGGTCCGGTCATGCCGAGACGGCCCAGCGGCCGCCTGCGGGCGGGGTTCTCTCGCTCCTGCCGCCGCCGCAGACTTCCGATCATTCGATCGTCATTGCCGGACGCACGCTCGATTACGAGGCCAAGGCCGGCACGTTGTCATTGCCGTCCGGCACAGGCGATATCACCGCCGAGATTTTCTACGTCGCCTATGCCCTGCACCCCGGAAAAGAAACGGGACCGGATCCGCGGCGCTCGATCACCTTCGTGTTCAATGGCGGTCCGGGAGCGGCCTCCGCCTATCTGCATCTCGGCGCACTCGGTCCGCGGGTCCTGGCGACGGCGGCCGATGGAAGTTTCCTGCCGCCGCCACAGAGGCTGTTCGATAACCCCGACACTTGGCTCGACATGACCGACCTGGTCTTTGTCGACCCTGTCGGAACCGGTTACAGCCGCGAAGCGCCCGGCACGGAAGCACACAGCTTCTGGGGCGTCAGTCAGGACGCCGCCTCGATAGGCGCGTTCATCCGGCTCTATCTGGCGCAGACGAACCGCACGGCATCGCCGGTGTTTCTTGCCGGCGAAAGCTATGGCGGCTTTCGGGCGGCATTGCTCGCCAGGAAGCTTCAGGAAGACACCGGCATCAGCCCGAGCGGCGTCGTGCTGATCTCGCCGGCACTCGAATTCACGCTGGTGCGCCCCGATGAGTTCCAGCCGCTCCACTGGGCGCTTGAGCTGCCGTCGCTGGCGGCGGTGCGCCTGCACAGCGAAGGCGTTTCCGGCCCGGCTCTGCAGGAGCGGCTGGCGGAAGTCGAACGCTATGCGCTCGGTGACTATCTGGCGGCGCTTGCCGGCGGGTTGGAGCAAGGTGGACACCTGGCGAGCCAGCGCGTCGCCACAGTCACCGGTCTGCCGCTCGATCTTGTCCAGCGCCACTTTGCACGCATTCCCATAGGGCTCTTCGCCAAGGAGTTTGCACGGGCAAAAGGCAATGTTCTCAGCGCCTATGACGGTACCATCGAGACGGCGGACGTGGCGCCAGAGAGCCTGGGAGTCGACGGTCCAGATCCGGTGCTCGACCGAAGCGTGCCGGCGCTCACCTCCGCCTTTGTCGGCTATGTGCGCGACGAGTTGAACTTCCGCACCGATATCAGCTACCGGCTTCTCAACCACGAAATCAGCGGCAATTGGGACTACGGAACGAGCCCGACGCGTCAGGGCTATGCCGGCGTCATGGACGACCTGCAACAGGCGCGGGCACTGAACCCCAGCCTTGGTGTGCTGATCGTCAACGGCTACAGCGACCTGGTGACGCCCTACATGACCTCGCGCTACCTGCTTGGTCAAATTCCTTCGCTTGCCGGCGCAAAGCCCATTCGCAGCGAGGTGCTGGAAGGCGGGCATATGATGTATCTGAGGCCAGATGGCCGGGCAGCGCTGAAGCAGGCCGCGTCCGAACTTTATCGGACGACGCAATGAGGCGGTCTGTGCAAAAAACGCCGGATGCGCTTTTCGTCCGGTCCGCAAGCCCTAGTTCCTTCGCGATTGATCGGTTACAGATCCAGGATGGCGTCTTTCAGCGACGTTCGACAACGGATTAGCCGGCTCTCCAGAATCGCGCCACTGGCGCGGCGTGCTGCCGAGCGGGCCATTCGGAACACCAAGCCACACAGGCTGACAAGCCTTGTCGACCGCTGGAATGCGCTGTCGCTGGCAATGCAATTCCTGCTCGCGGGCGGTCTATTCTCCCTGTCGGCCATGGTGGTGGTGGGGATTTCCGTCACGAGCCACATAGAAGCCGTGGTCACGCAGAATTCGGCTTCCGCTACTGCTCTTTACGTGGACAGCGTCATCGCGCCACTGCTTCCGGATATGCGCAAGAGCGAAGTCTTAGATGAGAGCGTTGCCCATGCGCTCGATGAAACGCTGGGGCAAGGCGCACTCGGCACAAGGCTCGAATCCTTCAAGCTCTGGCGTCGCGACGGAACCATCCTGTATTCGACCGACAAGACATTGATCGGCAAGCGCTTTGAACCCAGCGACAATCTCCGGGCGGCATTCGCAGGCCAAATGGTTTCGGAATTCGACAAGCTCGACGATCCGGATAGCCAGGCCGAAAGAGCCAGCGGCCTGCATCTCCTCGAGATCTACAACCCGGTGCTTCAGCCATGGTCGGGGGAAGTGGTGGCCGTTTCGGAATTCTACGAGGTCGCCACTGATTTCGAAAGAAACCTGCATCAGGCACTCATTCGAACCTGGCTGGACGTTGCCGCCGTCACAGCGGCTTTCTTCCTTGGGCTCTCGGCAATCGTGTTCCGCGGCAGCCGCACGATTAGCTCGCAGAGCCGCTCGTTGAAGCAGCGCATTGCCGAACTCTCCGATCTGCTTGCTCAAAACAGACTGTTGAGGCTGCGGGTGCAGCGTGCCTCGCAGCGCGCCACCGCACTCAACGAACGCTATCTCAGGCGCATCGGTGCGGATTTGCACGACGGGCCCGCGCAACTGGTTGCTCTCGCGGCGCTGGGAATCGACAGCCCCGTCATTGCCGATCCCGCGACGCCGCCAGCCGAACGTGCACAGGAATTGCTAACCATCAAAGCACATCTGGACGATGCCATGCGCGAGATCAGGAGCATCAGCAAGGGCCTTGTCCTGCCGCATATCGAGCATGCAGAATTGGCCGAAATTCTCGAGCTTGCCGTGCAGGCGCACGAAGAACGAACCGGAGCCAAAGTGGCGCTATCGATGACCGGCGGCCATGCGACATTGTCGCCGGCGGCCAAGATCTGCATCTTCCGCTTCGTCCAGGAGGGGCTGAACAACGGATTTCGCCATGCCGGAGGTGAAGGTCAGTCGGTCGAGAAACATTTCGACGGCGAGCGCGTTTGTATCGAAGTGTCCGACGCCGGCCCCGGCTTTGACCCGCAAATCGTGCGTCCCGAGAGGCTGGGGCTCGTTGGGCTGCGCGAGCGGGTGGAAAGCCTAGGGGGCCAGTTTACCGTGACTTCCTCACAAAGTGGCACAGTCGTAAGAATGGCCCTCAACATCATTGAAATGGGGCAGACATGACCGCAGCCATCAAGCTCGCTATCGTCGACGATCACCCGCTATTCAGGGAAGGCGTTGTTCGCACGCTCGATCAGATCGGCGGGTTCGAGATCGTCGGCGAAGGAGACAGCAGAGACGATGCCTTGCGGATAGTCGAAGACCGGCAGCCCGACATTCTGCTGATGGACATCTCGGTGCCTGGGGGTGGCCTTGGCGTGATCGGACCGGCCCTGGAGCGGCATCCGGCACTGAAAATCGTGATGCTGACCGTTTCGGAAGAAAACCAGCACGTAATGACGGCGTTGCAGAGCGGGGCAAGGGGCTATGTTCTGAAAGGGGTCGGGTCGAGGACGTTGGCTGCGATCCTGCGCACGGTAGCGTCGGGCGAACGATATGTCTGTCCACAATTGTCGGCGCGCCTGTTGGCCGATCTCTCGGCTCTATCAAATGAGCCGGCGAAAGCTGACGGACTTGCCGAACTCACCAGCCGCGAAAGGGAGATCCTGACGCTGGTTGCTGCGGGACTGAGCAACAAGCGGATCGGGCTTCGGCTGAACCTGCATGAGAAAACGATAAAGCACCACATGACGCGAATCCTGGCCAAGCTCAACGTCAGCAACAGGACCGAAGCCGCGATGACCTTGCGCGACGCGACTGAGCGCCGGCATCCGTCTGTTCGCGATCATGCTTGAGCTAAAATTGCCGCACGGCACGGCTATGTGAACTGGCCGTCAATCGATCATTTCGAGCAACCTGTCCCGGTCAGAACGCGTCGCCAGGCGCCGAATGATGGTGCGGCCTTTGGCATCCCGCATTTCATATTGGCCGCTGTCGATGCGTTCGCTGAGGCCGTTCGAATGCACCACGCCGACGCTCGGCCCACGCACCTCGACCCGGTCTCCTGTGGTCGCGTTGATGAAGAGTTTTGGCTTGCTGTCGGGGTTTGCCACAGGGGCCAGATCAGGGGGATTGTCCTCCTGCGACTTTGCTTTGCCCTTGCCCGCATTGCTATTCGAGTTTGAATTGCCGGAGTTTCCACCCGGATTGCCGGAATTGCCGTTCCCGTTCCCGTTGCCATTTCCGTTCCCACCATCTTTGGCACAGGCAGTTTGCGGGCCGAGCGTCGGCGACGGTCCATCGAACACGATGCGATAGGGGCTCACGACGAGAATGAAGGTCAACGGGATTGCAGAAATGCCGACACGACGTCCTCGTGAAGATCCGGTCCTTCGTCTCCGGGTCGTCATCGATGAAGTTGCCAGTCGCATATTGGAAATCCCCTTAACCGTACGGCTATGTCGTACTGCCTCCTGTTCGCATTCGTGTCATGCCTAAAACAATGGTTTGCATCCGGGACGTCAAGACCCACCAGTCCCACGATGGTAACTGGTGGGTCTCGCTAGCGCAGGAAGGGACTATTTACTGCGCAAGTCTTTTGCCTTCCTTTGGTTGCGTCTCGGCGATAGCGCCGACTTCCCACCGTCAGCCAACAATAAATCCAATGGCCGCGATCCCGAAACACAGGCCAAATAACGGAAAAAGCAACCAACGCGCCTGGTGAACGCTCGGGTCCATAGCGGCCTCCTGTAACAGTCGGCATCGCAACGGGGTCATCGGAGCTCGGTTCCTGAAACTCTCGCATTTGGGGCTTTTGCGATAGCAGCCTCGGACCAAAGTTTGGCTGTGCAGGTCCTTGGTCGACAGGCCTACAGACTGAAGTCCTATACCAGGAGCAATGGACCCAGCCCTGCGTTCGGCGGCCTTTGTATCCACCGGGCGGCTGCGATCCACCGGTCCCTTCGAATGCTTTGCGTTCCTGGCTCTATGGCAGCAGCGATGTTGGTCCACTGCCATATCGTTGAAACGTCACCAGTACAGACCCATATGCGAGTTGCGTCGGATGTCTCCTCCCATTGCGTCCGGCGCGTTCCCTCTGGAGGTTATAGACCTTCACGCTTGGCCGGGCTTAACAGTCCGGCCTTTTTCTATTGGTCATTGTGCAGCCTATCCGCCTGACGGCTCCTTTTTGCGAGGCCCACCCTAAAAATCGATTTGCAAATGCATTCATGTGCTCATAACCTGTCATTAATGAGCACGATTTCCAAAGTTGCCACGCGAGCGGGCGTATCGCGCACGACAGTGTCGCATGTCATCAATCATGCCGACCGGGTGTCGAAATCGCTGCGTGAACGCGTCCAAGCGGCGATCGACGAACTCGGCTACACGCCGAACCCACAGGCGCAAAGCCTGCGCACCGGCCGCACCAACATCGTCGCGATGCTGATCCCGGACATCCGCAACCCGTTCTATCCGGAGCTGGTGAAAACGGCGCAGTCGACGCTCGAAGTGGTCGGCCTCGACATGCTGATCTTCAACACCGACGTGCCGGGCGGACATTCACAGGTTCACGGGCGCGAGTATTTGCGCCAGATCGGGCGCAAGCGGGTCGACGGCGTCATTGTCGCCGACTTCGCGCTGCATGGCATGCACAGCGAACTGCTCGGGCTCGATCTGCCCGCCGTCTTCATCGGCCATCTCCCCAACCATGCTGTCGACAGCGTCCAGCTGGATGATTTCGGCGGCGGCTATCTGATGGGCGAGTATCTGGCGAAGAGGGGCCACCGTCGCGTCGCCCATGTCACCGGGCCATCCTTTTTCAAGGAGGCGATGGCGCGCGCCGCCGGCTTCGAAAAAGGGCTCGCCGACAATGGCGCGCCAATCGCCGCCGATCTGCGGTTCGAGGGAAGCTATCTTGCCCCGTCAGGACGGGAGGCGGTCACTTGGCTCCTGGAGAAGCACGGCGGAAACCTGCCGTCGGCGATGTTCTTCGCCAACTATCTGATGGCCTCTGGCGCGCTGACTGAATTCTATGACCATGGGGTCAATATCCCTCAGGACATGGCCGTCGCGGTCTTCGATGACCTGCCTCAGCTCGAATATGTCAGGCCGAAGCTGACCCGTGTCGGCAACAGCCCGACAATGCTCGCCAAGCGCGCCACGGAAATGCTGCTCGAACGCCTGGGCGGCAAAGTCGAGGGCGCGCCACGCACCGAAGTGATCCCATGCGCGTTGAGCCCATCCGACAGCGCATGACGCCAAATGCCGGCAGAGGGAACGGAGGTCCCTTCGCCAACGTTCGACCGAAGAACACCAAAGGGAGGAAATGATGACTGACAAAACGACCCGCAACCGGCTGTCAGCCGGCCTCAACCGCCGTCGGCTGATCCAGGGCGGCGCCACTTTCGCCGCCGCCGGCCTCACAGGCTTCCCGTTCATCAACAGGATGGCCGTGCGCGCCCAGGAAGCGCCGTTGAAATTCTGGCAGTTCTATGCGCCTGGCGGAGACGTGAAACCGCAGGTCCAGTGGTTCCAGAAGCTGGTGGCCGACTGGAACGACGGTCACGACCAGAAGGTTGATCTCGAATATGTCGTCAACAGCGAATACATCTCCGGCTCCAAGCTGGCGACGGCCTTCGCGTCGGGCGAGGGGCCGGACATCTTCCTCATCAGTCCCGGCGATTTCCTGCGTTATTACAATGGCGGCGTGCTGGCCGACCTGACGCCGCATATCGAGGACGCCGCCAAGGCCGATTTTCCGGAAAGCGTCATCGCCAACCGCATGGTCGACGGCAAGATCTACGGGGTGCCGATGGAGGTCGAGCCGATGGCCTTCTACTATTCGATCAAAGCGTTCGAGGAAGCAAAGCTCAACGAGAACGACGTGCCGAAGACTTGGGACGAGCTGTTGGCGGTTGCCAAGAAGCTGACGACGCCCAACCGCTATGGCGTGCTGTTCGAAACGACGCCCGGCTACTATCAGAACTTCACCTGGTATCCGTTCCTGTGGCAGGGCGGCGGCGAATTCCAGGGCAAGGACGGTAAGAGCGCCTTCGATTCGCCGGCCACCGTCCAGGCGCTGAAGCTCTGGCAGGATGCCATCAATACCGGCGTGGCGCCCCGTCAGGTGGTCGGCGGCGGTTTCGACATCGTCGCCAATCTCGGGGCGGGGCTGTGCGCCATGCAGAACTGCGGCATCTGGGGCATTTCGGCGATGGACAACAACGCCAAGGATGTGCCCTACGGCATCTTCAAATTGCCGACGCCGGCCAATGGCAAATACGTCACCGTCGGCGGCGGCTGGGCTTTCGTCGCCAATGCCGGGGGCAAGAACCCGGATGCTTCCGCCCAGTTCTGCGCCTGGGCGCTGGCCTCGATGGATCAGGCCTCGGTCGACCGTGTCGTCAACTGGTGCACGGTCGCCAAGAGCGACATGCCGCCGCGAAACAGCGCGCTGAAGGCCGGCGCCGATGTCTTCAGCACGGGTAAGTTTGGCACCTTCGCCAAGGAGATCCACCCGGGAACGCGTGCCGAACCGCGGATTCCGCCTGAAGCCTACAAGATCATCTCCGATGCCATCCAGTCGGCACAGCTTGGCGGGGTCGATGCCCAGCAGGCGGCGACGGCGGCCAGTCAGCAACTCGACGCGTTCCTCGCGTCCTATTCCGGCGCGCCGATTCTTTAGGCCGCTTTCCAGTATGCGCATGGACCAGATGAAATCGCCGGCCGCGAGCGCCAAATCCGCTCGCGGCCTTACCGCCAAGCAAAGGGAGCGCTACGCCGCATGGCTGTTCGTCCTGCCCGATGCGCTCGGCCTGCTGGTGTTCGTCGGCGTGCCGATGCTGCTTTCGCTCGCTGTCGGGTTCTTCGAGGTCAACGGCTTCGGCGGCTATAGATTCGTCGGGTTCGGCAATTACAGGCGCATGTGGGGCGACCCGTTGTTCTGGTCGTCCGTGAAGGTGACCGTGGCCTATGCCGTGATGCTGGTGCCGGCACTCTACGTCGCCGGGCTGGGGCTGGCGCTTCTGGTCCAGAAGACCAACCGCTTCAACGCGGTCATGCGCTCGATGTTCTTTGCTCCGCAGATGGTCAGCCTGGTCGTAGTGGCGCTCGTGTGGCAGCTCATGCTGGTCGAGAAGGTCGGCATCGTCAGCCGGCTGGCGCCGCTCGTCGGCCTCAGCGGAATTTCGCTGCTCGGCGATCCAAATCTCGCGCTGTTCACCCTGGTGCTGGTCAGCGTCTGGTTCCTTATGGGCTTCTATATGCTGATCTTCCTCGGCGGGCTCCAGGACATCCCGGCAGAGTATTACGAGGCAGCAAAAATCGACGGCGCTGGGCCAGCGACAAGCTTCTGGTACATTACCTTGCCACTGCTCAAGCCAACCAGCTTCTTCGTCCTCCTGGTCTCGCTGGTCGCGGCTGTCGCCGGTGGCCAGGTCTTCGACCTGATCTATGTGATGACCAAGGGCGGGCCGGTCAATTCGACCTCGGTGCTGATCATCTACATCTACAAGCAGGCGTTCCAGTTCGGGGCCTTCGGCTATGCGTCGGCAATGGCATCGCTGCTGGTGCTGGCGCTGATGCTGGTCACGGTCTTCTTCTTCATACTGACGCGCGGCGGGCGTTTCGAGCATGACTGACAGCCGAACTCCTTCCGCGCGTTCGCAGATACAAGCGGCGAGGTTCGCCTGGATGCTGGCGACCGCGGCGCTTGGCCTGATGACCGTGTTCCCGCTCGTCTGGATGCTGGTCATCGCGCTCAAGCCAGCGAGCGACGTCTTCACCCCGAGCCTCATTCCGGAACGGCCGACGCTCGGCAATTTCCTCTATGTGCTGACCGAGGTGCCGTTCCTGCGCTATCTCTTCAACTCGTTCTTCGTATCGGCGACGGTGACCGTCGCGGCGCTGTTCTTCCATTCGATGGCCGGCTATTCGCTCGCACGGCTGCATTTTCCGGGCCGCGACACGCTGTTCCTCGCCATGTTCTCGACCTTTCTGGTGTCGCTGCCGGTGATCATCGTGCCGCTGTTCATCTTGACGCGGATGCTGCACATGCTGGACAGCTATGCCGGGTTGATCATTCCGGCGATCTTCAACGCATTCGGCATCTTCCTGCTCAGACAATACTACCTGTCCCTGCCGAGGGAACTGGAAGAAGCGGCGATCATGGACGGCGCCAGCTATTGGCGCATCTATTGGAGCATCATCCTGCCGCTCAGCCGGCCGATCCTGTCGGCATTGGCGATCCTGTTCTTCCTCGCCAACTGGAACGCTTTCCTGTGGCCGCTGACGATCACATCGGACCTCGATCTCTGGGTGGTGCAGGTTGCCATCGCAAACTTCAAGAGCCAGTACGCCGCCGCCTGGAATTACGTCATGGCCGCCTCGACCATCGTCGCCGTGCCGATGCTGGTCCTTTTCGTGATCTTCCAGCGCCAGATCATGGAATCCATCAAGACAAGCGGCCTGAAATAACTGCTGAAGCAAGAGGAGAACCACATGGACAACGCCGGCCTGTCGCCGCTTCGCGGGCTCGCCAAATTGCGCGACGCCAAAACCCGCCGGTTTTCAAGCTACGACCGCACCGGCGGCAATGACGACCGGCTGCATATAGAACCCGGCCAGACGGTGGTGATTGCCGAGCATGACGGTGCCGGCATCGTCACGCATATCTGGGCGACACTCGCCTGTAAGAGCGAGGACTTCCTGCGCAAGATCGTGCTGCGCGCTTACTGGGATGGCGAGGAACATCCAAGCATCGAAACGCCGATCGGTGACTTCTTCGGCATGGGGCATGCCCGCACCCGCAATTTTGCCAGCCTGCCGGTGCAGGCAAGCCCCGAGGACGGCAAGGCCTTCAACTGCTATTTTCCGATGCCGTTTGCCAGCCAGATGCGGTTCATCGTCACCAACGAAGCCGAGGACGACCTGCTTTTCTATTACTATGTCGATCTCGAACTGCATGAAAAACTAGAGGAGGGCCTGGGTCGCTTCCATGCCCAGTACAGGCAGGAGCGACCTGATGGCATCGACGAGACGGGGCTCGCCAACGAGCAGATCCTGTTTGGCGGTGAAAACACCGACGGGAAGGGCAACTACGCCATCCTGGAGGCGGAAGGTCACGGCCACTATGTCGGCGTGCTCTATTCGGTGTATTCGCGCCGCCGCTCCGCTCTATGGGACTGGTACGGCGAGGGCGACGACATGATCTTCGTCGACGGCGAGCCAGGCATTTCGGTCCCGGATACGGTGCGCAAGCCCGATCCGCGTATCGGGCCGAAGGCCGAACTGATCGGCGATCGTGGCGAGACCAGCCCCGACGCCAACGATGCCTGGCCGCCGACTCTACACGGCACCGGCACGGAGGATTATTTCAACACGGCATGGTGCCCGACACAGGACTACAGCGCGCCCTATCACGGCATCATCGCTGCCGGCGGGCCGAACTGGACCGAGCCGGTAACGCTCTATCGCTGGCACATAGAAGACCCGGTCATCTTTCACAAACGCATCCGGGTGACCATCGAGCACGGTCACGCCAATCGCCGCGCGGACGACATCTCGTCGGTCGCCTTCTGGTATCAGGCCGAACCGCACAAGCCGTTCGGAGCACTTGCCGATGTCAAGGACCGCATCCCCACCTTTCGCGCGCCTTATCACAATTGGAATGCCGCCTTCGACGAGAAGAGGCGTTAAAGCGGGATGCGTTCAAATTGAACCGCGCATCCCGCGCTATCTGCGTCGGGGCACGATCCTGCCGTAGCTCGCCGCCTCAGCTACGAGGTGGAAGTTGCTGGACAGACCATGTGTTGCCGTCGGGATCCTTAAAGAAGACAAATTTGCCCCAAGGAAAATCCTTGATATCGCTGACCTCGATACTTTGAGCGGCGAGGTGCCGGTGCGCCTTATCGATATCGGGCACGACCAGTTGCAGTCCCCTTATGGAGCCTGGGGTGCTGTCGACGATACCCTTGCCCATGGCAATCGAACAGGCCGAACCGGGCGGCGTCAATTGCACGAAACGTAGCTCGTCGCTTACCGTGTGATCATGATCGAGATGAAAGCCGACCTTCCCAACATAAAAGGCGATTGCATTGTCGACATCCGTTACGGGTACCGGGACCAGTTCCAGCTTCCAATCCATGTCAGGCCTTTCGCAGCTTAGTAGCCAGGCGATGCAGAGCACCGTTGGCCGCACTCCCATCCCGCTATCTTCTCGATGCCATTGTCAGCCCGGGCCAGTCAGCCAGTCAAGAGATGCCCGGGTTCCGCCAATGTGACGACTGGCCTTGATTGCCAGCTGACGTGGCGTTCGGAACCGATAAGCGCAAGCTCAGTTAGACGGGAAACAGACGCATTTCGGATCAGCAAGGACGACTTTCATGCCGGATATCGGAACGCAGATCGCCGGATACAATGAACGCGCGCCGTTGACGCTCGAAGAGCTGCGTCGCCTGGAAGAGACGCTCGCCGAAGCTGGCGAGATCCTCGGCAGCGAAGCCGAGGCGCCAAGCAGGGCCTGTGGTGAACGCGCCGCCTAAAGCAGTCCGGATCGGGATCGGCGCCCCCATTGTTTGGGAACGCGGCGGCGCTTGGCATCGAGATGAAGCAGGCGATCGAACTCGCCATCGACGAGCAGAACGCGAACGGCGGCATCGCGGGCCTTGCCGTCATGGCAAGGGCATCGCCTATCGCGAGCCCGTAAGGTGGGATGAAAAAAGGGCGACAATCTGGCCGCTGTGACTGCACTCAACGTGGTCGAAAACGGCCGCTTCCGACAGATCGCCGAAATCCGGCAGATGCAGAGCGTCGAGCAGACCTGACGCAAAAGGCTCCCCGACCGAACCGGCTTTCATCGCTTTGCCGGGCAATTTTCACAGGACTACGAAACAATTGCCTCCGGTCGCCGTTTCGCCCGCAGAACCTTTCGAGGAGGCGACGATGAGCGCAACCGGCTTGGACGTTTTTGACAAAACGCTTCAAATAACAAACATCTGGCTCGACGAGATCATGGCGGATATTGGTCCGGACCGACACGTCGCCTGGCATACATTGGGCGCCGTTCTGCGAACCCTTCGGGACAGGCTGCAGATCGGACTGGCCGCCAAATTGGGAGCGGAATTGCCGCTGCTCGTGCGCGGCGCCTACTATGATCGCTATCGGCCCGCCGACATGCCCGACAAGACACGCTCGCTGGAGGAGTTCCTGCAACACATCGCCGAGGAATTGAAATCGACCCGTCCTGTCGATCCCGAGGATGCGGCACGCTCGGTGTTGCGTGTGCTTGCACGCCATATCGACCTTGGCCAGTCGGCAAAGGTGCGGGATGCGCTGCCAAAAGAAATCCAGGCGCTCTGGCCTGAAAGCGTTGGCGTCAAGTAGCGGCGGTCCCGCTCATGCGGATGCGCGACGGACCAGCTGCCACGAAACGTTAAAAAGGGTGGGCGTTGCGCCCGGCACTGCCGATATCAGTGAGATCAGATGATCGGCAAGACGCTCGTAGTGGGTGGTCTCGGGGCCGACCGTGGTCAATGCCGGATGACTGAATTCACCCTCGTCGATATTGCCGCAGCCGATGACTGCAATGTCGCCGGGCACGGATAGGCCGGCCTCCTCGAATGCGTGCAGGGCGGTCACGGCTGCAAGATCGGATTCGACAAAAAGCGCGGTCGGCCGATCCTTGCGGGCGGCCAGCGCCGTGGCATTGGCAAAGGCAGCCTTGCGCGCTTCTGCACCGCCGATCACTAGGTCGGCTCGCAGCGGAAGGCCGCGTGCTTGCAGGAAGCTGCGATAGGCGGCGAGACGGCTTCCGTCCACCGCTTGCTCATGCAGCATATAGGCGATGCAGCGATGGCCGGCTTGATAGAGGTAGTCGAGTGCCTCGAAGACGGCCTTGCCGGTATGCTGACGCACAACCGAGAAGCCTGCCGGCTCGATGGTCGGGTGGAAGATCACGGCCGGCCGGCCCGCGACCGCCAGGCGTGCGGCTAAAAGCATCACCTCGGGCTCTGAGAGATGTTGCCAGTCGGCGATAACGCCGTCTGCCAGCCCGCTCTCGACCTCGCGCACGATCCTGTCCGTTCGCTCTATGTTGTCACCCGCAGTGATAATTGTCGAAAATCCCCTCAGCGCCGCCGCCGATTGGATATCCTGCGCGATCCGGTCGCTGAACGGCACGCCGAGACGAGGCAGTACAAGGCAGATTCGCTCGGCCTGCTGGCGGCGCAGCTGCCGCGCGGTGCGGTTTTGCACGTAGTTGAGCTCAGCGACGGCCTCGAGGATACGCTGCCGCGCCTCCTTGCCGACGAATTTCAGGCGCGCGCTGTCGCCGCTGAGCAGGTAAGACACGGCAGCGGTCGATACATTGGCGCGCCGGGCAACATCGGCCATGGTCGGCGCTTTCCTCCGATTGACGTTTCTCTCGTGCATCGTTGGGTCAGCAGCGCGAGGCGACATGCTCAGCTGTCGCTCATCCGGATTTCATTCCAATTTCCGTGCCCGGCGGGAAGGATCTCGGGCCTTGCCTCGCCGGCCTCCTCCATAAGGGCAACGATGCGGCCCCGCAGCCATGCACGCGTCTCTGTGTGATCGGGCGAAGCTATGAGATTGGTCAGTTCGTTCGGATCGCTATCGAGGTCGTAGAGCCTCGCCTCGACATAGAAATCGCTGCCGGAATCCCGCCAGCCGTCTTTTCCCGGCGCCTCGACCTCGTATTTCCACCGTCTGGTGCGCAAGGCGCGGCCGACATGGTGCTCGCTGATTTGAATGAAGATCTCGTCGCGCGGCGGCCGTTCACCCCGTAGCGCGTCGAGCAGCGAGACGCCCTGCATTGAATTGGACACTTTCAGGCCGGCCGCGGCGAGCAGGGTCGGCGCGAGATCGACGAGGCTGACCAGCCCGTCATATATGCCGACGCGCTCGAAGCCGGGTCCATGAAAAAGTGTCGGTACGCGGATCGACGCCTCGTGACAGGAGCGCTTGTATTCGTTGTTGCGGGTTTTGAAGTGGCATCCATGGTCGGAGGTGAAAAGGATAATCGTGTCGTCAAGCCGGCCAAGACTGTAGAGCGCCTCGATCAGCCGTCCAAACGCCTCGTCAAGGCGTGCGACCATACCCAGATAGCCGGGAAAATGCTCGGCTGTCGTGCCGCCAAGCGCTGCGAGATCGCCGGGGATGGCGAGCTTTCTGCGGATCCTCTCCTCGTATCCGAGCGGAGCAGGGTAGTTGTCCGTCTGGTTCTGGTGATGCGGCTCGAGGAAGGACAGGAACAGGAAGAACGGCTCGTCTTCTTTAGAGGTGACGTAGCGGATCGCTGCGTCGGTAAGAGCATCGACGCGGTATCCCGGCAGCTTCACCGCCCTGCCGTCATTGTCGTGGACGACGGTGTCGAAGGGGCCGGAGGTAAACTCCAGGATATTGGAGGCGAGCCAGTAGCGGTAGCCACCGCGCTCTTCCTGGGTCACCGGCTCGGCGGAGCCCAGGTGCCATTTGCCAATGTAGGCGGTGTCGTAGCCTGCCGCGGCGAAATGATGCGCCAGCGTGCGCTCGCTCGTCGGCAGTGGAATATCGTTGCGGTAGCAGCCGGTTGTGGTCGGGTACCGCCCCGTCTGGAAGACGGAGCGGGCGGGTCCGCAAACGGGCTGGCACGTAAACGAATTCGCCACGAACGTGCCGGTCCCGGCGAGGCGGTCGAAATTCGGCGTAAGCTCGAGCGGGTTGCCGTGGGCGCCGACGGTGTCCCAACGCTGCTGGTCGGTGAAGAAGACGATCACGTTCGGTCGGCGGGACATCATGGGATGCAATGGCTCCGAATGGTTATTTCATGCCTGCCAGCATCACGCTGCGGACGAAGTAGCGCTGCGTGAAGAGGAACAGCAGCAGGCTCGGGATGAAGAGAATGACCCCGCCCGTCGCCGTCAGGTTCCACTGGGTGAAGAATTCCTGGTTGAAAAGCGTCAGCCCCGTCGTGATAGGCCGCATCTCGGTGGTGTTGACGGCGACCAGCGGCCAGAGAAATTCGTTCCACTGGAACACGAAGGTGAGGAGGGCCAGCGTCGCCAGCGCCGGACGGACCTGCGGCAGCACGATGCGCCAGTAAAGGCCGAGCTCCGAGCAGCCGTCCATCCGCGCGGCGTCAAGCAACTCGTCGGGAATCGGACGGATGAACTGCCGCATCAGGAAGATTCCGTAGGCGCTCATGGCAAATGGGAGGATAAGGCCCTGATAGGTGTTGAGCCATCCCATCCGCGCGGTGAGCACATAAAGCGGGATCATGCGGATGAAGAACGGGATCATCAATGTCGACAGCACCGCGACAAACATGACGCGCTTGCCGGCGAATTCCATCTTGGCGAAGACGTAGCCGATCAATGGGTCGAAGATCAGATGGAGGACGGTAATCCCGCCGGCGATGATGAAGCTGTTGAGCGTGAAACGCGCGAACGGCGCCTTCTGCCAGATGTCGATGTAATTCGTGAATTGCCACGTCTCGGGGATCAGAATCGGAATGCCGCTGAAGACATCGGCATCGCTCTGCAGCGACAGCGAAAGCATATAGAGGACTGATGTGATCGACAAGAGCCTTTTTGATAAATCTGCGCTATTCTCCTGTCGCGCACGGACGACCGCGTGGCGAAGAGCAGGGTCCGAGGTGAGAGCCCTGC